>JAFDCW010000290.1 GCA_019312705.1 Deltaproteobacteria bacterium | reverse complement strand
CCGGGTCGAGGACTTCCGGCGCACCGGCGGACCGGATCTGCTCCCGGGCCTCGCCAATCTCGCCCGGGAGAGTGGCGACCTCGCGGCCACCGCCGCCGACCTGCTTCTGATGCGTCGACACATGGCGCGCGCCGTCTTCGAACGCATCGCCTCGCGCGGACCCTCGGGGCAGGTGGCGCGGGTCCGTGAGGCGGTCGCGGCTTTCACCGAAACCGTGGCCGCGGCGGGCGACGTGGCTGCGATCGCCGCCGCCGACATGCGGGTCCTCGCCGCGCTCCTCGACGCCACCGGCAGCCCGGTCCTCGGCCTCTGTCTCAACCCCGTCCTCGCGGTCCTCGGAGACTTCCCAGAGCTGCGCGCCGCCATGTACGCCGAGCCGGAGTCGAACGCCGCCGCCTACGCCTTGCTCGTCTCGTGGCTCGACGACCCTCGCACCGAGATGCTCGCGCCGCTCTTCGAAGAGCTCGCGCGCCGGGACGAAGCGACGGTCACTCGCATCGCGGGGGCGTCATGAGCCTCGCCCATCTCTTGTTGCCCCGCGCTCGCCACGTCGAAGAAGGCCTCGCGCGCCTGCGACGGTCCGGCGTCTCCCCGGTGCCGAATCTCTGGCAGGTCACCCTCGGCGTCTACCGGATGTGGTGGCGACTGCTCACCCGCAACGAGACCGTCGGGACCAGCGCCGCCCGCCCGCGGCGCACGCTCCGGGCGCGACTCTTGTTCCCGCGCCCGATCCGCTTCCCTTTCTTACTGCTCGAAGAGGCCGTCAACCCCGTCGACTTTTCCGGCCTCGCCAGCACGCCCGAACGCATACGGCGCCACCTCCTCGGCGCGCACCACGACCAGAATCAGTTCGCCTACGACCTCGAAATCCTCGCCTGCATTCCCGGCGCCCTCGAGGACCTGCACCGCCGCGTCCTCGGTGTCGTCACCGGAGCCGATCCGCGAGCCGAGTGGCTGCGAGACCTGGTAGTGCACGAGGGATATCACGAGCATCTGCTCGCCGCCGTCGAGCACGCCCTCGGCGGTGAAGTCATGCTCAGCGCGAGCGAGCGCGACGACCCGGATATCTCGTTCGCTGCGTATCTCGGCTGGTGCGCGTCTCAGCCGGCGACGCCTGCCGAGACCCTTTCCGCGATCCGTCGCGGCGAGGTCACCTTTGCCGCCCACGGGGCGCGATGACCATCACCGTCGAAGACCTCCTGCCCCTCGACGGCCGAGGCCTCATGGAGGTTCTCCGCGCCGGTCACCCCATCGACCCGACATCCCTCGACGACACCGAATATCGCGGCGTCAGCCTCGGCTTGTCCTCGGCGGTCGAGCGCCTCAGCTGGAAGACGTTCAAGAAGGTCTTCCACCGGGACCGAGAGACCGGCGTCCTCCGCGGCTGGAACGTGCGCATGAAGCAGACCGGCGGCATCGACGGGCCCTACGAACCACAGATCCGACGCGGCCGGCCCCGGACCTTTGGCCACTACCGGATCATCTCTGAGGAAGAGCACCGCGCGCCCTTCCGCACTGGGGGCCTGCTCATCCACTACGGCCTCGGCAAGAACGCCCCCTGGGATCCCATCCGACGTGTCCGGGACCCCCTCGTCGCCCTCGACGCCGGTAGCTCCGAGCTGCTCTTCGGCTGGAGCTACGTCGACCTAGGCTTCACGACCATCGGCACGCCGAGCTTCTTCGCGCTCTCTCGCGACGTGCCGTTGAGCCATATCGCGTAGCGGGCGCGAAGCCAGGTGATCCTGGCCTATCGCATCAGAGACCGTTGCCCATACCCTCTGAGGCGATGAGCAACCCGCGCCCGGTGGCAGAGCGACTCGACAGGCCCCGCCCTGCCGTCGTTCGGTTCCGAATGGCGTTGGTGCTCGTGGCGTTCTGTCTCGGCGCCTGCGATGAACCCACGGATGCGCCGTCGGAATCGCAGCCGATCGCGCCCACACCGGTCCAAGAGGCGGTCGGGCCTTCGGCGCGCCAGGGTGGAGTGGGCCAAGAGGGTCAAGAGGGCCAAGAGGACGAAGAGCGTGCGATACTAGGCGCCCCTGTAGCTCGCTCCCAGAGGCCCGACGGTCCTGGCGCCGACTTGGCCGAGCGCTTCTTCGGCGAGCACTCCTTCCGGCTCGCTCAGGACCGTTCGCTGCCGCGGCGACGGCGGCTCTACGTCTATGAGGCCGAGTCCGACGACGGCCCGTGCCTCGTCGTGCTCGTGGGTCGGGTCGTTGATCGCGTGAGCGCCCAGCGCCTGCCGTGCTCCGCCTGGTACGTACGCCCGCAAGTACGGCTGCACAGCCCCGAGTACGGCCCCGGTCTGCTCCGAGTGCAGATGACGAGCGAACACGAAGCGCCGACCGACTCTGCGCGCAGTCGTGCACGGGGACGCCGGGCTCCACAGAGAACCTTCCGCGAGAGGAGGGAGATCCTCTTCACCCTCGACCGGGACAACGGTCTTCAGGAGGTTCACGAGACCGTCACGTCGAGCAATTCGATCGCGAGCGCGAGCACCGCCTGGGACGCCGGTGCCGGCACCCTGACCACGACTATCCAGCGCCGGAACCCCCCGGGGCGCGAACGCTGCCTACGGCCCCGCCCCGAGACGGTCGTGCATGCATGGCGTGGCGGGCGCTTCGAAGAAACCCATCGGGACCCTACGAGTGCGCCCTGCGGCGAGTAGCGACCTCCGGGCGATACGCTCCCGTCGCGCTCATGGCACCTCCGGCCGCAACCTCCCGCAGAGTTCGAAGGGCGCTCCGAAGGCCAATCGCCGGGTGGCCCCGTCGTCGTCGAGGGCGACCACGCCGAGCACACCGCTGGGTCGGCTGAGCTCGGCGGTCACGCAGAAATCCGAGTTGAAGGGGCCCAGGAGCACGCCGTCGGTGCAGCACGACTGCCAGCGCCAGTCGCAGCTGCCGTCCCCGGTCGCCTCGCTGTAGCGGCACTCCCGGGGGTCGTCGCTGACGAGGACTCCGCCGGCCGATGGGGGTGAGATGGTGAACGAAGCGGCGAGCAGGCCTCCTTCGCCGTCGTTGGTCGCGTCGGCGATAATCGCGATGGACGCGCCGCAGCCCGCCGGGCCCTCGTGGACCACGACGACGACATCGTCGGGGCGCCGCACGTCAGGCCGGGTGTTGGCGCTGGCGATGTCCGGTTCTCCGTAGGCGTACCAACTCGCGCCGCACTCGTCGGTGTGCAGGGCGTTCAAGGGCACACCATCCAGGAAGTAACAACCGATGCCGTCGTCGGCGACCCCGTCGCAGTCGTCGTCGAGGCCGTTGCAGACCTCCTCCCCCGCCACGCAACAGGTCGGCGCGCCAGCGCAGTCCGGGTCGAGGCAGTCGACCATGCCGTCGCAGTCTTCATCGACGGCGTCGGTGCAGACGGTCTCCGACGCGATGCAACACGTGGGATGGGTGCGACAGTCGGAGTCGGCGCAGTCCGCCGTCATGTCGCAGTCGTCGTCGAGACCGTTGGTGCATCGCTCGGGGGCGCAGGATTCACAAATGGGGTCGGTGCTGCAGTCGAGGTCCGAGCAATCGGTGAGCCCGTCGCAGTCGTCGTCGCGGCCCCCGGCGCACCGTTCACCCTCTCCGGGATTGATGGACGGGTCGCCGTCGTCGCAATCATCGCCGCCGCACGAGCCGTCTTGGTAGCCGTCGCCGTCTCCGTCTCGAACGACGTGCACACAGGCTCCGGCGGCGTCATCACAGAGGTCGTCGGTGCACGCCATGCCGTCGGAGCACGAGCGCAGGTCTCCCAAGGCGCAGTACCCATCGAGGCAAAGGGGCACCCGTCCGCAGAAGGGTACGGACGGGCACTCCGACTCGTCCGAACAGGCAGGCGGCATATCGATACCCGACTTGGCCCCGCAGCCGACCGCCAGACCGAGGAAAAGCGCCCAGGCCCCGAAATGTGTCGAGCACAGCCTCTCGCGTAGTGGGTGGCGTGAACTCAGGGGTCGCTCCTACGGGATGGACAAGTCTACCAGCGTGTTCAGATAAGGGGACGTACCACCCTGGACGCGGTGGGTGGGACAATCCATGATCCGGCCTTTTGGGGGTGAGCCCGTGCGACTGGGAATCGATTTTGGCACGACGCGGTGCGTCGTAGCGGCCGCCCACGACGGCCGTTATCCCGTCGCGACCTTCGACGTCGACGGGACCTTCGTGGACTATCTCCCGGGGCTCGTCGCCCGCGGTCCGTCGGGGCCGGTCTTCGGTTGGGAAGCCGCCGAGGTTCTGGCCACCAACCCGGATGCGGGCCTGCGCTCTCTCAAGCGCGTCGTCACCGCCGCCCGTCCCGACGGAGCGGTGCCGGGCTTCGACGCGTCGCCGCTCTCCCTGGTCACGGGATTCCTCGAACGCTTGAAGCGGGCCATCATCGAGGAGAGCAACCTCGAGGTGGGGGAGGGCGAGCCCCTCGAAGCGATGGTCGCGGTCCCGGCAAACGCCTCGACGCACCAGCGCTACCTGACCCTCGAGGCGTTCGAAGCGGCGGGCTTCGTCGTCGTGGGGCTCATCAATGAGCCCACCGCCGGGGCCCTCGATTTCGCTCACCGCCACCTCACCGGCAACCTCGCCCGGTCGCCGAAGCGCTACGTGGTGGTCTATGACCTCGGAGGCGGCACCTTCGATGTCTCCGCCGTCTCGCTCCGCGAGAGGCGCTTCGACTTGATCTCGACCGAAGGCATCGGCGAGCTCGGCGGCGACGACTTCGACGCGCTGATCCTCGACGCGGCCCTCGAGTCCCTGGGCCTCGGCGCAGACGAAGTCCCGGCGGCGCGTCGGTCCGCGCTCCTCGAGCGATGCCGAGAAGCCAAGGAGACGCTCACTCCTGCGAGTCGCAAGGTGCTCGTCGACCTCGGTGACCTGCTCGATGACCAGGATGACCAGGACCCGGTCGTCCTCCAGACGCGCGACCTCTACGCCCGTGCCGAACCGCTCACCGCCCGCACCCTCGAAGTCCTCGAGCGCATCCTCGATGGTCTCGGCGCCCACGGCATCGACCCGGAGGACCCTCGCCAGCTCGGCGCCGTCTATCTCGTCGGCGGCGCCGTCGCTTTCCCTCCGGTTGCCCGGGCCCTTCGCGCGCGCTTCTCCAAGAAGCTGAAGCTCGCGCCCCAGCCCCACGCCGCGACCGCCGTCGGCCTCGCCATCGCCGCGGACCCTCTGGCGAAGGTCCGCGTCCGCGAAGCCTCCACCCGATGCTTCGGCGTGTGGCGTGAGGCCGAAGACGGGCGCGACAAGGTCTTCGACCCCATCATCGAGCGCCACCTCGCCCCCCCCGAGAGCGGCGAACCCCTCGTCATCGAGCGCCGGTACCGCCCGGCCCACCGGGTGGGTCTCTTACGCTTCGTGGAGTGCACCCGCATCGTGGACGGGAGCCCGGCGGGGGACCTGCTGCCCTGGGGAGAGATCTGTTTCCCCTACGACCCGGCCCTCGCCGGCGCCGACTTGGGCCGGGACCTCGCGGCGGAGAGAACCTCGGACCTCCACGGCGAAGTGATCGAGGAGCGTTACACCTACTCGGCCGATGGCCGCATCGCGGTGTCGATTCGGAACCTCACTCACGGCTACGAGCGCGAGTACATGCTCGACGGCACACCCGGCTGACCGAGGACGAGCCGACCATTGTCGTTCGCTCAACCGTACTATCATCGGACCCCACAATGGATGACCCAGGCCCCAAGCCCCCCGTCTCGAGCCTGAACCTCAACATCCGAGGCATGGGCCATTCGGCGACCGTCGCCATCAACGAGCGCAGCAATCAGTTGCGCCGGGAGGGGCGCACCGTGCACAAGCTCGGCCTCGGCCAGTCGCCGTTCCCTGTGCCCGAGCGCGTCGTCGAGTCCTTGCGGCAAAACGCCCACGTCAAAGACTACCTGCCGGTCGCCGGCCTCCAAGAGCTCCGCGACGCGGTCGCCGCGTATACGGAACGGACCGCGGGCGTCAGCCGCGAGGGCGACGACGTGCTCGTCGGCCCCGGCAGCAAAGAGCTGATGTTCCTGCTCCAGCTCGTCTACTACGGAGACCTGGTCATCCCGACCCCGGCCTGGGTGAGCTACGCACCCCAGGCGCGCATCCTCGGGCGCAACGTGCGCTTCATGCAGACCCGCCGCGAGGACCAATGGATGCTCACGGCGGAGGCCTTCGAGGCGCTCTGCCAGGAGGACCCGGACCGGCCGCGCGTGGTCATCCTCAACTACCCATCGAACCCGACCGGCGCCACCTTCACCGGCGCCCAACTCGAAGAGCTCG
>JAFDCW010000289.1 GCA_019312705.1 Deltaproteobacteria bacterium | reverse complement strand
GCGCTACCTCTCGCAGGTGCGCCACTACGAACGGGCCATCGCAGAGAGCCCGGGTACTCGATTCGTCCTGGGCCACTCGGGCGCCCTCCAGATGGAAGAGGCCCTCGCCTTCGCTCACCGATACGACAACGTCTGGCTCGAGCTCGCCTCGCAGTCGGTCACCAACGTACGGCGGTTGGTCGAAGACGCCCCCGCCGACCGAGTCGTCTTCGGTACCGACTGGCCCTTCTATCACCAGGGCACGGGCCTCGCGAAGGTGCTGATCGCGACCGACGGTGACCTCGACGTCCGCCGTCGTGTGCTTCACGACAACGCCGCCGCCCTGCTGCGCCTCGGGGAGGCCGCGCACTAGTCGACAGGGTCCGCGACCGCGACGCGTTCTTCAGGTCTCGCCGGCGCTGAACCGAACCGTGGTCACGACGTCGTTGTCGAAGTGGAAGATGTACAGGTCTTCCCAGGCCTCAGCCGCGGCCGCGGGGTACCAGTTCGCATCGAGATGCCCGATGCGGAACGAGGTGGACCCGGCGTTTGCTTCCAGCAGCTCGACGAATTCCGGGGCGAGGTTGTAGCTTCCCGCGTGGCTGTTGAAGGTGGCAACGTCGGTCTCGGCGTTGGTCTGCCAGAGGCTCGGCATGTCCTCGGCCTGTCGGACCGAGTCCACTACCCAGGCGAGGGTGACCGCCTCGCCGGAGGCCGGGGCAATGACCTCCGCCGTGACCGCGGACGCACCACAGCAATCGCTCTCGGTCGCTTCGAGGTGGGCCTCGATGTCCGCGCCGAGGCCGCCGCGATAACGGAAGCGGAGGGGATCCGTGTCCTCGGGGAACACGGGGTCGAGGGCGGTGATGCAAGCGGGCAAGATGACGTCTCGGTAGGCGTCGAAGCCGGCCAGGCACCAACCTTCGACGTCGGACGAGCCGCCGCACACCGTTTCGAAGTGAATGTCGTCAGCGACCTCCGTGCACGCCGTGAACCCTTCTCGACGGGTGTCCAAGTAGTCCCCCTCGGCAATCCACTCATCGACGCATTCGTGGATGCTGCCTTCGACGCTCCCGGGACAGGTCGCTGGAACTTCGACGTCCAGGCAATCACCGGACAGGCATGTGGCTGCGATGTTGTAGGCACCACGGCCGATGCCGTCGTGGGTACCGACGACCACGAGATAGTCGCCAGTCTCTGGAACCTCGAGGTCGTCGATGCGGCTGAGGCGCCCCCACCCCGCGTCGTCATCGGTCGCCAGGCGAGATGGGTAGCCCCCGGACCCGTGGGGGCCGTAGACGTACAGGACAGTGTCGAGGCCGCGACTGGTCCCTCGCTGGGTCACTTCGATCCGTAGCTTCGAGCCGCCCCGAGTACGCAGCCGAAATCCCTGATACTCGAAGTCTTCGGTGAACTCCCCGCCCTCCTCCGCGACCAGCCCATCGAGGGTCTCGACCAGGACGAGTTCGCCTTCGGTCGACACCCGATCGGAGAAGTCCGCTTTGCCCGCCACATCCGGCCCCGGCATGCCCGGACCCTTCGTTTCCGCGGCGCAGCCGCCGAGGGCGAGCGCGATCATCATTCCGAGGGCTACTCTGGTCGTCGTCATCATGGTTCTTCTCCGGAGCGGCCGTGACCGTGACCGTGAACGACGACACGGAGATGCCAGAGCCGTGCCAACGGAAGACCGGTGAAACTGTAGCGTTTCGGGCGCACCGGCTGGCTAGTCGGCGAGCCACTTGGCCATTGCCGTAGGTCTCGCATGAGCTGGATCTCCGGGGCCCGCGAGTGGCCAAGCTCGTTACCCTGCGTTACAAGTGCCGGCCCATGACTTTGCGCCTGTACAACACCCTCACGAGTCAAAAAGAGACCTTCGAGCCGGCGGATCCCGACCTCGCCCGGATCTACTACTGCGGCCCGACGGTGTACGACTACGCGCACTTGGGGCACGCCCGGTCGGCGATCGTCTACGACATCCTCGTGCGTCACCTCCGAGCCACGGGAACGAAGGTCCTCTTCGTCCGCAACGTCACCGACATCGACGACAAGATCATCAAGCGCAGCCAGGAGAGCGGCGAAGAGCCGACCGAGCTCGCGAAGCGCTTCGAGGCGGCCTACCAGGAAGACATGCGGGCGGTGGGCAACATCGACCCGGACATCGAGCCCCGGGTGAGTGAGCACCTGACTCAGATCCACGAGCTCATTCAGCGCCTCATCGACAACGGCTCGGCCTACGAGGCCGGCGGCGACGTCTACTTCCGGGTCAAGTCCTTCAAAGACTACGGCAAGCTCAGCCATCGCAAGATGGAGGACCACCAGTCCGGCGCGAGCGGCCGAACGGCGGACACGCAGCAAGCCAAGAAGGAGAGCCCCGAGGACTTCGCGCTCTGGAAGGGCAACGCCGGCGACGGCCCGAGCTGGTCTTCCCCCTGGGGCGAGGGACGGCCGGGGTGGCACATCGAGTGCTCGGCGATGAGCATGGCCCACCTCGGTGAGAGCTTCGACCTGCACGGCGGCGGCCTCGACCTCGTTTTCCCGCACCACGAAAACGAAATCGCTCAGAGTGAAGCCGCGACCGGCAAGCCGATGGCGAAGTACTGGATGCACAACGGCTTCATCGAGGTGAACAAAGAGAAGATGTCGAAGAGCCTCGGCAACTTCTTCACCGCCCGGGAGCTCTACAAGCGCGTCGAGCCCGAGGCCGTCCGCTGGTTCAACCTCACCTGCCACTACCGGGCGCCCCTGAACCTCGACTGGACCGTCGACGAGGAGGGCAACATCACCGGCTTCCCGCAGTTCGAAGAGGCCGAGCGCCGCGTCGAATACCTCTACAACGCCAAGAAGCGCCTCGCCGACATCCCCGCAAAGCGCATCGTGCCCCGCGACGACGCGCTGCCCGAGGAGCTCGGCGAGTTCCCGGCGAAGCTCGCGGCAGCCCTCGACGAAGACCTCAGCTTCCCCGCCGCCCTCGCCGAGGCGAGCGCCTTCCTCAAGGCCGTCAACGACCTGACCGAGAAGGCCAAGGGCAAGAAGGGCAAGGCCCCTTTGAGCTGGGTCGAGGCCGCCAAGGTGGGCTTCGAGCGCCTCGACGCCGAGCTCGGCCTCGGGACCAAGGATGCAGACGCAGTCCTCCTCGGCATCCGCGATCGCCGCGCCGCGGCGAAGGGCATCGAGGCGGCGACCGTGGAAGCGAAGATCGCCGAACGAGCCCAGGCCCGCGCCGACAAGGACTTCGAACGCGCCGACGCCGTGCGCGGCGAGCTCACGGAGATGGGCGTCGAGTTGCTCGACTCCCCCGACGGCACGGTCTGGACCGTGAACTGAAGCGGCATCGAGGACCCTGTGAGGTCACGGGGTTGCCCAACCCGCAAAGCGACACCAACCTTCCACTATGGGTTTACTCGGTAATCTCTTCGGCGGCGGGCCCAAAGTCACCCCGGCGCCCATTCGTACGATGGCTGCGTTCTCGGAGTTGGTCGTCAAGAGCGACATCCCGGTGATCGTCGATGTGTGGTCCGAGAGCTGCGCGCCGTGCAGAAAGCTGGTGCCGGTTCTGGTCAACGTCGCGACCAAACACGAAGGTCGGGTCCGCGTCGTCGAGATCAATACCGACGCCGAGCCCACCCTGCTCTCGCGCCTCAAGGTCCGGGCCACACCGACGCTGATCATGTTCGAGGGCGGCAAAGAGATCGGGCGCATGTCCGGCTTCCGCCCCGAGGGCTGGTTCGACGAGATGATCGCGACCGAATTCCCCGCAGACTGACCTCACGAAAAAGGGCGACTGCGGTGCCCTGGCGTGTGGTGTGTACGGAATGTTCCAACTGGATGGTACGGGAACCACTCCCTAGACGGGGGCAAAACGGCCTCGGTAAACTCGTTTTATGGCGTGATATTAGGGAGTTAGAGAATCGCCCCGGAGGCCGCGAAAGAGCCTCGCACCTACGCATACATCTTGCTAGCCCTCCTGACATATCCCACAAGATATTCGTGGGACGCACAGGGGACAGGCATGAAGAACAAGAGCATCCGGACCGCACTGATCGCGCTGCTGGTCACATTCGCGAGCGCGTGCGCGCTCGCGCATCCAGACGTCGATGGCACCGGGGGCGCCTTGCACGTCGCGGACAACGGTCGGTTTCTGATCACGGTGAGTGACTACGGTCGAGGGATCGCGGGCATCCGGGCCGCCGGGGGCGCGGTCGCTCTCGAGCTTCCGGCCCACGGCCTCATCGCCGCGGTCCTCCCGGACGGGGCCATCGCCGCCCTACGCCGGAACCCGAACATCGTGCGCATCGAGCAGGATCAGATCCGCCGGCCGATGGCCGAACCCGCGCCCTGGGGCATCCGGCGGGTTCAAGCGGACTCGGTCGTCATCCCCACTTTCAGCCCGGCGGAACCCATCAAGATGGTCTGCATCATCGACGGCGGGTACTACCGCGAGCACGCAGACCTCAGCGGCAACACCGTGACCGGCAGCCCGAGTGACGGCGAGTGCGCCCACGGAACCCACGTCGCCGGCACCATCGCCGCGACCGGCGGCAACGGCACCGGCGTCGTCGGCGTCCTGCCCGATGGCGTCCCGATCCACGTGGTCCAGGTCTTCGGCGGCACCGACTGCGGGTGGACCTACAGCTCCAACCTCATCGCTGCCGTCCAGGAGTGCCTGGATGCCGAGGCCGACGTCATCAACATGAGCCTCGGCGGCGGCGGCGCGAGCGGCCCCGAAGAAGCCATCTTCATCAAGGCCTTTGGCCTGGGCGTGCTCTCCTTCGCAGCCGCCGGCAACGACGGCGACGACGACAGCGACGCTGTCGCCACCGCTCTCTCGTATCCGGCGTCCTACGCCTCGGTCATCTCGATCGGCGCAACGAACATAGCCGACGACCGGGCGGACTTCTCCCAGTACAACGCCCAGGTCGAGCTCTCGGCTCCCGGTGAGTCCGTGCTCTCGACGGTCCCCTACATCGCGACCAACTCCCTCGAGACGGCGAGCGAGACCTTCGCAGGCGGCTCGATGGAAGGCTCCATCGAGGGCGAGGTCACCGGCCCCCTGGCCAACGGCTTTGACTGCAACTCACGTCCCAGGCGAAATGCCTTCGCGGGCAAAATCGTGCTCTGCCAGCGCGGCGGCGATACCTTCCGCAAGAAGGTCGAGAACGCCGTCCGCGGCGGCGCCATCGGCGTGCTCGTCTACAACAACGAAGCAGGCGCCCTCAGCGCCACCCTCGGCGGCGGCCGGACCCTCGGCGTCCCGATCGCCACGCTGAGCGATACCCAAGGCGCAGACGCCATCGCCGACGTCGGTCAGAACGCCACGCTGACCGTTTCCATGGAGCGGCCCGTCAGCGGGGGGCCGCCCGTCAACGGCTACGACACCTTCAGCGGCACCTCGATGGCCACCCCCCACGCCGCCGGCGTCGCCGCCCTCGTCTGGAGCGCGGCCCCGGGGGCATCGGCCCAGGAGGTGCGCACCGCCCTCATCGCCACCGCCGATGACCTCAACGGCGGAGGCCGCGACGACGAGTTCGGCCACGGCCTGGTTCAGGCATACGACGCGGTGACCTACCTCCTCGCGAGCGTCCCCGAGGCCTACAACTGCGTACCGACCGCCGGCCAGGAAGTCGTCGAGACCTCCTGCGACGGCGACGGAGTCGATGACGACTGCGACGGCGACGTCGACACCGACGACTCGGACTGCCCTGACATCGGCGACGGCGGCGACCCGCCCCCGCCCCCGACGTGTGACCTCGGGGACCCCGGCGACTCATGCCGCGCGAACGCCGCTTGCTGCAGCGGCATCTGCCGCGGCCGCGGCGGCAGCAAGACGTGCCGCTGAACCACAGCACTCTTCGGTGATGACGGGGCGGCGCATTGCGTCGCCCCGTTTTTCTTTGTCCGGCGGCTCTTCCACGGCTCCGGGACGGCAACCTGCGAAAGCGAATATTGGTCCGCAACTGAGCCACAGCCCCTCCGATAAGGGCGCATCACGGAGGACCCGTCATGCGCTCGACCCTCACGATTGCTGCCTTTGTCTCATTTTTTCTGACCGCCTGCGGCGTCAGCCACAGCTACCGGACGGCCGATGTCTCGACCATCCCGGCCCTCGAAGGCCACCGCATGGTGGTCCCCCAGGTGATGGACGCCCGGGACAACGGCCAAAGGTCCGAGGCGCCCTCGGTGCCCGGCGACGACGCCGCCGAAGAGCTCGCCGAGGTCCGCGACGCCGTCCGAGAGCACGTCGCCCGGGCCGGCATCGTCGAGGCCGCGGC
>JAFDCW010000288.1 GCA_019312705.1 Deltaproteobacteria bacterium | reverse complement strand
CTCGGCGACCTTCGCTGCCATCGCAGGGTCCGTCTTCTCGCGCGTGCAGCTCGTCGGCATCGTGGGCCGGGATTTCCCGGACCAAACCGTCGAAACCCTCACCGCCCACGGCATCGACATGACGGGCCTCGAGCGCAGCGATGGCCTGACCTTCCATTGGGAGGGACGCTACAGCGACGACCTCAGCTCGCGCGAAAGTCTCTGCACCGAGCTGAACGCGTTCGCGGAGTTCCATCCAAAAATCCCGGAGGCGTTCCGCGACACGCCCTACGTGATGCTCGGCAATATCGCACCAGAGCTGCAGCTCGAGGTCCTCGACCAGGTGCGCAATCCCAAGCTGGTCGTGGCTGACACGATGAACTTCTGGATCGAGTCCAAGCGCGAGAAGCTCCTCGAGGTCCTTCGCCGCGTCGACGTGCTCGTCATCAACGAAGAAGAGGCCCGACAGCTCTCCGGGAAGCATCACGTGATGGAGGTCTCGAAGGCGCTGCTCGCCATGGGCCCGCGCATCGTCATCGTGAAGCAGGGCGAATACGGCGCTCTGCTCTTCCACAATGGCGAAGTCTTCGCCGCACCGGCCTATCCCATCGATCAGGTCACGGACCCGACCGGCGCTGGCGATACCTTCGCTGGCGCCCTCCTCGGCTACGTCGCCCACCACGGCAACGCCCGCCACGACACCCTGCGCCGCGCCGTCATCTTCGGGTCGGCCATGGCCAGCTTCTGCGTCGAGGGCATGGGCACCGACCGGGTCATGTCGGTCGACCGAAAGGCCGTCAACGAGCGTTTCCGCTCCTTCCGCAAGCTCGCCCACTTCTCCTCCGAGGATGAGGTCAACGAAGTCGAGCGCGAAGATCGCGGTCCCGAAGCCCAGCCCACCGTTTAGAGCAACATGATGAACAAGCTTCTCTCAATCCTCCTAGCCCTCGCCGTGCCCTTCGCCGTTGCCTGCGGCGACGACGGGACCGCCCCCACCGACAGCGGAACCGGCGACGGCTCGATGGCGGACACCGGCACGCTCCCGAGCCGGTGCACCTTCCCCGACGAGCAGACCGACCCGTGCTGCCAGCGCACGTCGAACGCCGACCAACTCGATGCGCCGGAGGTGCGCATCTCCGCCGTGCAGCTTTCGCAGCCATCGTCCCTGTCGACGATCATCGTGCGTCAGTTGCTCAGCGACGCCCTGGACGACGACCTCTTCAACTGGCTGATCACTGCGGACATCACGGGCACCGCTGCGAACATCGAGACCGGGTTCGGGCAGAAGAGCCCCGCCGCAGTCTTCTCCTTCACGATGGATGCAGCGCCCGCACCGGGTGATCCAAGCCGCTGGAACCCGGTCACGATGACCGGCTCGATGGACGGCGAGACCCTGTCGGCCGAGGAGCTGACCGAGACCTTCACCGTGCCCATCTTCACCGAGGACGGAACCACGGTGCAGCTCGAGCTCCCGCTCCGGAACATGACCCTCAACATGCTGACCTTCTCCGAAGAGCGAAGCTGCGTTGGCGTCACCCAGCCCGGCGGCCGCTGGGACGCCGCCCAGGGGTCCATCCAGGCCTACATCACCGTCGCCGACGCCGACGCCGGGCGCCTCTTTGTCGAGGGGGCGATCGACACGACACTCTGCATGTTCACCGCGGGCATGCCCACCATGGACGGCACGTGCGCCGACCACCCGCAATCGGACTGGCTGGTGCAGCCGGACGCTATCTGTGACGACGCGACCGGCTGCAACGTCGACCCTGGCGACGGCACCGTCTGCGACCCATCCACCACCTGCAACTCCTGGTTGTTGGTCGGCGGCATCGCGGCCCAGGCCGTCGATATCCAGTGACAATTCGCGCCTGAGGCGAGCGTCGTCCCCGGCACGAGCCTGCCCAAACCGGCTCAAACCGGCTTGAATGATCTGGCCCCCTTCGCCCTACGGCGATCGGGGCCTTTCGCCTCTGGCATGTGCGGGCTACGCTACGGAACGTCGGGATTAGTATCATTTGTCCGAGGCCCCGCCGAGCATCGCTCGGGCGAGGGGCCCTCGGACTCCGGAGCAGGTGCATGCGCTTATTTAGAGAGAATCACAGGGCTTTCTTCCTCTCCCTCTCGGTCTTCGTATTGATGGCCTGCGGCGACGGCGGTTGCAGCAGCTGTGCGAGCTGCGGTGTAGCGCCGATCCCCGGCGGCTACCCGATAGCCGATCGCATCGACAACTCGATGCAGGTGCGCCTCACCGACGACGGCATCGGTTTCATCGAAGACAACATCGGGGCGATCGTCGGGGGCTTCTTACCCGAGGGCCTCGACTTCGACGTGCCCCGGTCGGACTTCGGGAGCGGCCTGCTCTCCGGCACGATTTGCCCAGCCTCGGACTGTGTCGCCCACATGGAGATCCAGGACCTCGAGCTGACGCCGGTGGGTCCCCATACGCTGCATGCCCACCTCTTCATCGTCCTCGACAGTCGAGACCTCGCGGGCAGGCGCTCCTCGTGGGACATCGACCTGCCCCTCAGTGATTCGAGCCTGGACCTCGACACCCGCCGCGGAGCACGAACTTTCGTCGGCTTCGAGGCTGACATCCGCTTCCTCGAAGAGAGCGAGGCCGCGCGCAATGGCTACACCTGGGTCTCGATCGAAAACGCCGACCTCGTCGAAGGAGAGGGCATCGAAGACGCGGACCTCGACTTCAGCGGTGGCGCCCTCTCGTGGCTGCTCAACGCGATCAAGGGCATCCTCATCGATCAGCTTGTCGGTCAAATCACCGACATCCTCGACTCCACCCTCGCCGAACAGCTCTGCACGACCCAGGGCGAGTTCGGCTGCCCGACGGGCACCGTCGCCGCGGGCCCGGATCCGGACGACGTTTGCGAGTACTCGGCCGGCGGCCGGTGCGTTCCGACGCTGCTCGGCACCGACGGCCAGGGCGACCTCGGCCAGGCGTTCCTCGGCGGGGTCTCCCCCGGGACCCACGCCCCGGGGCAGTTCCTCCTCGCCTCCGGCGGCGAGGGCGAGGCCGTCAACGGCGGCTTGAGCCTCTTCTTCTACGGCGGCTACCGCTCAACGGACCTCTCTTTCACTACCTCCCCGGCCCACAACCCCTGCGTGCCGGTCATCGCCGAGCCGCCGCTGCCGATGATTCCCCGGGCCGCGACCTTCCGCAGCAATACCGTCCCCGGTATCGGCGTCAGCTCCCACGTAGGCATCGGGCTCTCGGAGATGTACCTGAACCACTCCGGCTACGGCATGTTCGACTCGGGCCTGCTCTGCATCGGCGCGGGCACGCGGCTCAGCCAGCAACTCTCGAGCGGCCTGCTCTCGGCGCTCATCAGCTCCCTCCGGGGCGTGACCTTCCCCGAGTCCAACGCCGCAGTGGCCATCGCGCTCCGCCCGCAGCTTCCGCCGACGATCGAAGTCGGCGCCGGCACCGCGGAGGAGGCGCTCCTGACCATCACCCTGCCGAGCGTCGAAGTCGACTTCTACATCTGGTCCACCGAGCGCTACGTGCGCTTCATGACCTACGCCGCCGACCTCGAGATTCCCATGAACCTGCGCGTCGAAGAAGGCGCCATCGTGCCGGAGATCGCCTCGGTCAACGCAACGGGCAGCACGGTCACCAACTCCGAACTGCTCACCGAGGACCCCGAGTTCCTCGCGTCGATCATCGAGACCGTCATCGGCGAGTTCGCCTCGATGCTTACCGGGGGCCTGTCCCCGATCTCGCTGCCCGACCTGATGGGCCTCGACCTCGTCATCCCCGACGGCGGCATCGTCGGCGTCGAAGACTCCGGGGAAGAGTTCCTCGGCATCTTCGCCAACCTGGAAATCGCCAGCACCGCGGCCCCCTACACGGCCCTCGTCGATACCGAGGCGGTCCTCGAGCAGATCGAGATCGACCCGGTCAGCTTCGCCCCCGATACCTACGGCGAGGGTGAGCGCCCTTGGGTGCGCGTCGTCGCCGACGGCGCCGGGGCCATGGCCGTCGACTACGAATACAGCTGGCGCGTCAACGGCAAGCAGTGGAGCTCCTGGACGGGCGACCGGGTCCTCGAGATCCACGACTCGGCCTTCATGCTCCAGGCCCGCCACGACCTCGAGGTTCGCGCCCGCATCGCTGGCGAAGCCGAGAGCACCGACACGACCCCCGCGTACTTCGAGGTCCTCGTCGACGTGCTGGCGCCCTTCGTGAGCGTCGAGCAGAGCGGCCGCGGGGTGCGCGTCACCGCAACCGACGTACTCACTGCCCCCGAAGCCCTCGAGCTTCGCTACCGCATCGACGGCGAGGGCTGGACCGACTGGCAGGCCCTGCCCGCCGACGCGTTCGTGCCCCTGCCCTACACCGACGCCGAGCTCGAGGTCGAGGTCCGGGACGAGTCGGGCAACGTCGGCGCAGCGCGGTCGGCCCTCATCCGGGGCCTTCCGAATTCTACGGTCGACAGCGGCTGTGGTTGCTCGACCTTCGAGTCCGAGACGACGCCGTGGTCGAGCCTCGGCGCCCTCTTTGCCTTCGCGCTCTTCTTCTTCCGACGGCGGTCCCGAGAAGGCGGAAAGGCGACGCCAGTCGACCGGAGCCGGGATTGGGACCGGCGGCCCTCCGGGGCGGCGAAAGCAAGGGCCGGCCTTCGGGGCGTCTCGAAGGTCCTTGGCTTCCTCGTGGTCGTGGTGTCTCTCCTCGGCCTCGTGGGCTGTGACTGCAACAGCGGCCCAGGCGGCCCCGACGCGCCGTCCGGTCCTTGCGGCGGCGCGTGCGTTGACGCCATCCCACCGGCGACGGCGGGCAGCGCGTGCTGCGAGATGACAAACATGTGCGTGCTCTACGACCTCGTGGAGCTATGCGAGCCAGGCTACGTCTGCTCCGGCGGCGACGCCGTGATGCTCGGCGAGGGCTGCGGCGCGAGCTGCAGCGACTGCGTGGTCCAGCCGGCCCTGAACCCCGGGATCCTCGCGACACACCTCGACATGGTCGTCGGGGCCGACGGCTCGATGATGCTCTCGGGGTACAGCCCCGGGGACGCGCCGGCGCGACGGTACGGCGACCTGGTGGTGGGGTCCCTGGCCTCGGCCACCGCCGAGCCCACGTGGGAGATCGTCGACGGAGCGCCGTCCGAGCCGATCACCAACGATCCCGACGGGTACCGCGGCGGCGTGAGCGCGCCGGGCCCCGACGTCGGCCGGTGGACGAGCATGGCCCAGAGCGGCGGCCAATACTTCGTGAGCTACTGGGATCGGGACGCCGGAGCCCTCAAGTTGGCCGTCGGCACCCCGGGAGCGTGGACCGTCACGGTGGTCGACGATACCGGGGACAGCGGACGCTACTCGTCCCTCGCCATCGACGCAGCCGGCAATCCCGCCATCGCCTACCTGCAGATCACTAGCGCCGACGACGGCACCGGGGTGGTCACCAGCCGCGTGAAAGTCGCCGTCGCCGACTCCCCCGCGCCGGCCGGCCCCACCGACTGGCTCTCGACCGAGATCGCGACGGGCACGATGCTCTGCCGGCCAGAATTCTGCCCTGAAGGCCTGAGCTGCACCGAGGGCGGCCTCTGCGTGACCGTCTCGGGCGATTGCGGCGGTACCTGCATGAGCGACCAGGTCTGCACGTCGGGCGCCTGCGAGCCCGCTCTCGGGGACAACTACGTCGAGGACATGCCCCCCGCCCTCGGCATGTACAACTCCCTCGTCAGCACCGGTACCGGTCTCGCCCTCGTCTACTACGACCGGACCGCGGGCAACCTCTACGGCGCCTCCAACGACGGAACGGGCTGGGCGGCTCCCTTCCTCATCGATGGGTACGGGACCGACACCCTCGGGGTCGGCGACTCGGGCCAGGCAGCGAGCCTCTTCGTCGATGCCGCCGGCATCTGGCACGTGAGCTACGTCGACGGCGCCGAGGAGACGCTGCGCTACGCACGCGTCGACGCCGGCACCGTCACCGCCGAGGTCGTCGACAACGGCGCAACCGACGGCACCAGCCCGAACCCCGACGGTCGCCACATCGTTGGCGACGACAGTTCGATCGTCGTCACCGACGGCGGAGAAATCCGCATCGTCTACCAGGACGCGACCTCCCAGCGCGCCATGATGGCACGCCGCCCATCGAGCGGCGGCGTCTGGACCATCTCGTCCTTCGACGCGATGGACAGCACCGGCTACTGGCTGGAGCAAGCCCTCTTCGGCAATACGAGCGTCGTCGTGACGTACTACCGAGCCGCCGATATGGGCGCCATCCGCGCCTTCAACATAGACTGAGGGCGCTGCTGCGGGCGACACG
>JAFDCW010000287.1 GCA_019312705.1 Deltaproteobacteria bacterium | reverse complement strand
AGCTCCTCTTTGAGGATGCGCATCAGCAGCGGGATCTCGAGGCCCACCAGGGTCCCGATGGTGAGGATGGTTCCGTAGAGCGCGACCGAGAACATCTCGCCGTAGGCGAACGCGAGGAACAAGAAGGGCGCCGAGAAGCCTCCGACGAGGGCCGCGGCGAGCTCCACCTCGACGAAGCGCGTGCTCACGTCCTTGCCGATGAAGCGGGACAGATACGACCCGATGCCCATGGCGAAGAGGTAGACGCCGATGGTGGTCGAGAACTGGGTGACCGAGTCGCCGAGCACGTAGCTCGCGAGGGTGCCGGCGAGCAGCTCGTAGACGAGCCCGCTCGTCGCGATGATGAGGACCGTCAGAAAGAGGAGTGGAGTCCTGAGGCGCATTGCCCGGCGCCGACTGCGGGCGTCAACCCAGGAGCGCGGCCGAGACGATCATCGCGATGCCGATGATGACCGAACCGATGATCACGCCGAGGGCGACGTTCTGGTCCTCTTCGATCTCTTTGCGCATCGAGAACGGGACCACCTTGGAGATGACCAAGAAGGAGACCGCGAAGAACATGAGGCCGATGAACGTGAAGAGCACCGAAGAGACGGCGGCGCTGATGAGCTCTACCCAGTTGATATCCATGCTCGGTCGTTCCCCTATCGCCGCTTCTGCCGCTTCTGCCCTTGCGGCCGCGTATGGGTATCAGGAATCGAGGGTCCCGTCACCCGTCTCACCGCTCTGATCCGCTTGAGGGGCGGTTGACGCGGTAGTCTTAGCGGCTCCGCCGGCCGCTCGACGGGACAGGGCCGAGCGGATGGACATGACCAGGGCCGGAAGAAGCAGCATTAGGGCCGCGAATGCGAGGCCCCAGTGGCTGCTTCGCCCTTCGACGATGCGCAGGGAGGCGGCCGGGGGGGACAGCGCGATGCGGGGTCCTTCGTCTTGGTCGCTCGCTCCGGCAGTCCCCACCTGGCCCAGAGGCTCCCACCCCGGGGCAACCCTCACCACGTACCGCCCCGCCGCCACCCGGTCGACGAGGACCGTGGACTCGCGTTGGGCTTCGAGGTCCGCTCCGACGGTCTGGCGGACCTCGGTCCCGAGGCCGAGCTGCCGGATCTCCCCCGTCGTTTCCTCGATGAGGGCGAGATTCACGCCCACCCAGCCCTCGCTGGCGTCCCGGCGGAGGGTCATCGTGAGAGTCGTCGGGGCCTCGATGGTGAACGCCGGGGTGAGCATGACGGCGTTGTCGACCAGGCCGTCCTCGGAGAGCCGAGCTTCGGAGGCGGGCATCGAGGGCAGGGCCAAGGGGCCGTCGACCAGGACGCGGGTGTCCCGGCTGAGCTCGACGAACCAGGCGACCGTGAGCAGCAGCACCAGGAGGACCCCGGCGACCGCCCATGCCCGCTTCAGTTCACTTGCCGCCGCCGAACCCGCCGTAATATCCGACACCGTATGTCCCGCCGCCACTGCTCCCGCTGCTGCCGCCGCTGCTGCCCGTGTTGATGTTGGGTGGAACGTACGCAGCCGGGCCGTGGAATCCGGTACGCCAGACCATCGGCGAGCTCCGCCAGGCCCCCGCCGCCCGGTATTGGGCCGGCACCGACGCGCGCTGGGTCGGCACCGAGCTCATGTCGGTGGCCCCCATCGAGGCCACGCCGTAGGCGCCGATGATCGAGAGTCCAAAGACTGAGTAGAGAATGATGCGCAGCACGGGCGTTTAGCCGATGTTCGAGTTACGCCAGCGCCGGCCTTCGAAAAGGCGCCGCCGGACGAAGGCGAAGGGCAGGGGAAGAATGAGCACGAAGCCGGCCACGCAGCAACACGATTGGTTGGCGTCGCCCGCCGCGTCGTAGGTCGATACGCGGATGTTCGCCGTCGGTGGGGCGCCCCCGGCGGTCGATGCCTTGCGCGCCCAGCGTGAATCCATGCGCAGGCTGTACTGCCCGGGCGTGAGGTTGCCGACCTCGATCGCCGTGCTGCTCCCGGCGGCGTGCACCGCCGGGCGGGGGTCGTGAAAGAGGTCTTGCTCGAGGAGAAACTCGGTGGTGGTCCCGGTGCCTTCGTCGACCAGGGCGCAGGCGATGCCAATCCAGCCGTTGCCCATGTTGCTGGTGATGGCGACCCGGAGGGTGGCCGCGCCTTCTGGCACCGTGAACGTCGGCGAGTAGGAGACGTTCACGGTCGGCCCAGAGGACGAAACGATGGCGCCAGTCGTCGCGATGGTCGTCGCGCTGGCGTTGCCTCGGGTGACCATCGACTGCTCCGCTACCGCGGGCATCGTGAGGGGGGAATCGAAGAGGACCTGGGTAGGCACCGGCCGCTGGGTCAGGAAGAAGACCGCCGCGAGCAGCGCGATGGCCACCGCCGAGAAGACCATCGGGAATTTCAGGGAGATCGGGTTGGGCTGGGCCGGGGCGACGTCCGTTGACGGGGGCGGGGAGCCCGGCAGGGAGAAGGCCTTCCAGATCTCTTCACTCGGCAGGTACCGCCCCGAGGACCAGTTGACCTCCTTCGCGGTGCGCTCCTCGCTCAAGATGAAGGGAGGGTCGACGTAGTCCGTCGCGTCGGACCTATCGCCGACGTTGACCTGCCAATAGAACTCGCCGATGACGTAGCGGACGACGACGAAGGCGGTCGAGAAGAGCTTGTGCTTGCGCCCGCCGTAGATCGTGCCGCCGCCTTCGACTCGAACCTCGGCGGGGTTGGCGGCCTGGAGGACGGTGAAGTTCCCCGAGTCTTCGAGGATCCACCGGTAACCGCCCTCGGCGTGCAGCAGGTACTCGCGCCACGCGTAGTTCACGCCTTCGATGGTGGTCTCGCGCACCATGAAGCCAATGCACATGACCTCTTCTCCGAGGAGCGTGCCCCGGGTGCCGAGGGGGATGTAGGGGCTGATGTCCCCGCTCTGGTTGAGCTGGCTCAGGAACGAGAGCGCGCCTTGGGAGAAGTCGAGGAGGGAGTTGCAGGCCGGACACGCAGCGCGTTCGGTCTTGTCCGGAACCATGATGGGCACGGGGCCGCCGCAGGTGGGGCACCGGAGCTTGTCGACGGCGACCTTTTCCGTTGGCCGAGGCCCCATGGCGGCCTGGGTCCAGGTGATTTGCTCGGCTTCGTATTGCTGGCCGACGTAGAAGTGCGGTGCCTCGCTGCCGTCTCCGTAGTCGATGGTGGCGAAACCACCGCCGGCAGCCTGGAGGTCGACGTAGCGCCCCCGTTCGCCGGGCCGGGTGGGGTAGGGCAGCTCTCCTTCGGCGCTGACCATCTGAGACTCGCCCCGCTCGACCGCCGTCCACTCGTGCTCGCCGCCGCCGGCGAGCTTGCCGCTGTTGCCGGGGGCCATCTGCTCCCAGGTGGGCAGCCCCGAGGTTTGCACCGGGAAGGTCAGGTACCAGTGCCCTTGGGCCCGTGCGAGCCACGCCCAGCGGCCGCCGTCGAGGCCGACGTACCACTCGTCCCAGGGGCCCTTGCCGTGGTCGAGCTGGAGGCGACCGGCGACCTGGAAGCCGGTCTCGCCGATTTTTCCGTGGTCGCCGACAGTGATCGGCGCCGCTGTCGGCACCAGGTCGGCGACCTTGCCGATGACCGAGAGGTCACGGTCGGTGCGTACGACGGTGAACGAGCAGAACGGGCACACCTGGGCCGCCGAAGCGCCGAGGCGCCAAGCGATCGGACCCCCGCAGTTGGGGCACTCTGCTTTTCTTCCACCCTCCACCGAGAGGGTTTGTATCACCGATTAGAGGTTTTCGACCACAGGACCCTGGCCGTTTGCGTGGGCCCGGATCGCCTCGGCGACCCCGCGGTGGCCGGCGACGACGTAGGCCCTCGTCGAGGGTTCGGCGAGTTCGTCCGCGACTCGGTCCTGCACGTAGCCTTCAGAGGTGTCCGAGAAGTGCAAACGTATGCAGATACCTGCCTCGATCCACGCCGGGAGTTCTTCTTCGACGGCGCTGTGGCTTCGGTTTCGGAGGCCGTAGTAGAGCGAAATCGCGCCGTAGGTGCCTCGGTCCTGGAGCATCGAGGTGAGCGCGGCTCGAATTGGGGCGATGCCGGTGCCCGTGGCGACGAGGACCACGTCGCGCCCCGCGCAGGCGGCGAGATCGAAGCCCGGCCCCTCGGGGCTGCCGACTTCCACCTCATCTCCGGGCCGGGCGGCGGCGAGGCTCTGGCCGGGCTCGCCCCGGTCCCGAATCAGAAATGAGAGGGACGCCTCATTCGGCGTGCTCATCAAGGCGAAGGCAGTGGCGGGGCCGTCGGCCAAACCGAGCATGCAGTACTGACCGGGCTGGATGTGGGCTGCGAGGCAGCCCCCGGCGTCCTCGAGGATGAGGCGGGTCTGCCCCTCGCCGAGGGGCATGGCGTCGAGGACCTTCGTCTTCATCGGGGCAGGGCCGAGGGCGGACACGGTGGCAATCTTACTCCCGGGGGCAGCGAGAATCCAAAACGTGTAGGCTCGATTCGATGGACGACCCATCGGACGGCCCCGTGGACGACCCCTCGCATCTGCTCGACGTGTCCGTGGACGCCTCGTTCGAGGCCGCCCAGGTGCCGTTCCTTCGGCGTTTGGTGCAGCAGCCGAGCTGCAGTCGGGAGCCTGAGGATGTGGAGGCGGCCGCCGGGCTCCTCGACGCCGAGGCCGAAGCGCTGGGGCTGTCTCGGGAACTCCACGAGCCAACCGAGGGCTCCTATGCCGACCACCGCGTGTATTCCACCGAGGCCGCCCGCCGTGCCGACGCAAAAGGCGATGACCAGGCGCTGCTCCTCGTCGGTCACGTCGACACGGTTTTTCCCCGCAGCGAGGGATTTCTGGAGTTCTCCCGGGACGGTGACGTGATCCGTGGCCCCGGGGTCCTCGATATGAAGTCCGGGCTCTCGTCGGTGCTCTTCGCTCTGCGCGCCCTCGGCGCCGTTGACCCTGCCGCCCGCCGCGCTCTTCGAGCGCGATTCCTCGTCACGACCGACGAAGAGGTCGGCTCACCATCGAGCCGCATCCTGATCCAGCGCGAAGCGAAGCGGGCCTCCGAAGCTTTGGTATTCGAGGCCGGGCGGGAGGAAGACCTCATCGTGACCCACCGGAAGGGCACGGCATTCTTCCGGGTCTCGGTGACGGGCCACGCGGTGCACGCGGGCCTTCACCACCGCGAAGGCAAGAACGCCATCCACGCCCTCGCCCTCTTGGTCCCGCGACTCGAGGCGATCACCGATTACGACCGCGGTGTCACCGTCAACGTCGGGCTCATCCGGGGCGGAACATCGAAGAACACCGTGCCGGGCCACGCCACGGCGGAGCTCGACCTGCGCTTCGAGCGGTCCGTTGACGGGGACGAGGCGTTGGCACAAATCGAAGAGGCGCTGCGACTCGAGCTTCCCCCATCCGTCGAGGGGTGCACCCTTCGCCTCGAAGGCGGCGTCAGTCGGCCGCCGATGGAGCCCTCGGGCGATACCGACGCGCTCCGGCGGAGGTACGAGCGGCACGCGGACGAGGCGGGCCTGGGGGTCGGCGAAGCACCGCTCCAGGGTGGTGGTTCCGACGCCAATATTCTGAGCGCCGCGGGCGTGGCGGTCATCGACGGCCTCGGTCCGTACGGGAAGCGCTTTCATAGCCCCGAAGAGTGGTCGAGCCTCGATAGTCTCCGCCGCCGCACTCGGGCCCTCGCGGGCTTCTTGCACGAGGTCGCGAAAGGCTAGCGCCGCTACAGCCTGCGGTCGATGACTGCGTCGCGCTTCAGCTCATCGAGGAAGATGCGCTCTTGGCGCTGCATCGCTTCCTGCATCATCTGCTGGTACATGCGCTGTCGGACCTGGGCGTAGGGGGGCACGTTGCTGGCCGCCCGGCTCGTCACGTGCAGCAGAACGAAGCCGTTGCCGACAGTGACGGGCTCGGTGATGTCGCCGGGGCTCGCCCCGGTGAGCACCTGCATGAGCGCGGGCTGAAGATCCCCTTCGCAGACCCGCCCGAGATCCCGACCTCCGTGATCCGCGAAATTGTCCGGCGTCGCCTGGCCGTGGATCTCTTCGGCCTGCCGGCGGGCTTCTGCGACCTCCGTCGCCGTCGCTGCCGGGGAGAAGGGGACGACGATCATCTGTACTTCGAAGCAGGCGCCGGCGTCCTGATCACGGACCAGCTGACGATAGCGCCCTTCGACGTCGGTCTCTGTGATGTTGACCCGGCCCCGGGCACGCGTATTGAGCACCTTGAGGCGGAGGAGCTGACGCCGGACGTCGCCGCGGTACCGCGCTTCGGGGAAGCCTTGGCCGCGGACGGCGCTCCAGAACTCGTCATC
>JAFDCW010001072.1 GCA_019312705.1 Deltaproteobacteria bacterium | reverse complement strand
CGGCGACGTCGGCCAGGAAGTTCCCGAGCTGCACCGTGAACGAGACCATGATGACGACGCCCATGATGATGGGCGCGTCGAGGTTGTGGATCGACTCGATGGCGAGGCGCCCGACGCCAGGCCAGGCGAAGATGGACTCGGTGATGATCGCCCCGGAGACGAGGATCGCGAGCTGCAAACCCATCAGGGTGACGATGGGCAGGAGCGCGTTGCGGGCGCCGTGCTTCATGATGACGGCGACGGGGCCGAGGCCCTTCGCCTTGGCGGTGCGCACGTAGTCGGCCCGGAGGGTCTCGACCATCTCCGAGCGCATGATGCGCGCGTACGTTGCCGCGCCGATGATGGCCAGGGTGAAGGCGGGGAGAATGGCGCTGTAGACGTGTTCGAGGGGCGTATTGCCGTACCCTCCGACGGGAAACCAACCCAGGCGGAAGGCGAAGAAGTAGAGAAAGAGCAAGCCCGACAGGAAGGTCGGCGCGCTGATGCCGATGAAGGCTGTCGCCATGACGCCGGTGTCGAACCAGGTATTGCGGCGGGTGGCTGCGATGATGCCGATGAAGACGCCGAGGAGGACCTCGAAACCCATGGCCATAGCGCCGAGGAGGACCGACCGCGGCAGGCGCGTCAGGACCACGTCGACTACGTCCTGCTCCATGCGCATCGACTCGCCGAGGTCGCCCTGAAGGATGCCGCAATGGCCTTCACCACCGTCGTAGTTTGGTGAGCTCTTGCGTACGCACGACGAGAGGCCGAGGTAGGCGCCGTACTGCGCCGCTGCCGGCTGATCGAAGCCGTACTGCTCGTGACAGGCCGCGATTTGCTCTGGTCGGGCGTTGGCGCCGAGGCGCGCCGCGCAGGGGTCGCCTATCTGGCTCACCAACATGAAGACGATGGTGATCACCGCGAACATCACGAAGCTCGCCCAGGCGGCACGTTTGAAAGCGAACTCGAGCATTAGCGGGTGCCTGGCAATGGTAGAAGGCCGGAGAGGCGGTGAGTCTGCGCATGGCCCGCGCCGACCCGGGCCCGCATGCGTCGCTTCGGCAGGTCGAGCCAGACCTCCCGGTAGTCCATACTGAATACAGGGCTGGGCTGATATCCGCGCACGTAGGGCTGCCACGCTTCCATGGTCAGGTCGCTCCACATGAAGGCCCAGGGAGCGTCGGCCACGATCAGCTCCTGGGCTTCGACGTACATTCGCTCGCGCACCGCGAGGTCTTGTTCGACCCGGGCGCGGTCGAGGATGTCGTCGACGACCGGGTTCGAATAGAACGAGCGGTTGTTGGAGTTCTGCTCGGAGATGGATGAGCTGTTGAAGAGCACGTCTAGGAAGTTTGCTGGGTCTGGGAAGTCCATGTTCCAGCCGGTCAGCAGGAGGCGGACCCGTCCGGGCTTGCCGCTCTCCTCGAGGTAGACGGGGAACGAGATCTGCTTGATGGAGATGCGCAGGCCGATCTTTGCGAGGTCGGCCTGGGCCATCTCTCCGTACTGACGCCCCGTGTCGCCTTCGCCGACCCAGAACTCGATCTCATCTTCCTCGAGGCCCTCGGCGACCCACATGTCGCCGTCCTGGTGGACGGGGTGGCCGGCCAGAGCCATCTCCTCCCGGGCGCGGTCCAGGTCCGTGTAGTGGGCGCCTTCGAGGTCAGCGCGGTAGCCCATGAAGCCCCGGGGAAGGGGTTGGCCGGTGGGCATGAGCCGGTTGCTGCGCTGCCGTTTCCATGCCTCGCGGTCGACGGCGAAGGCCACGGCTCGCCGAACGTGCACGTTGTCGAAGGGCGCCATCTGGGTATTCATGCCGACGCCCCAGAGGTTCGGGGTGAGGTTCTCCTGGTAGATCATCCGGTCGACGTAGGGCAGGGGCGCGTTCCAGTAGTTCGGATTGCGTTCGAAGACGGCCTCTACCCCGTGCTCCCAGTCGTCGGGGTCGAGGGTGAAAGGGCCGGTGCCGCAGGCGGTCGTGCGTATGTCGACGGTGGGATTCTCGTAGTGGCTGCGCGGCAATGGATACGCGAAGGGCATCGCCATCGCGTTCAAGAAGGTTTGGTCGGGCTCATCGAGGGTGAACTCGATGGTGCGCTCGTCGATCACCCGGATTCCGCGGATGTGCTCGGTGTCGCCCGCGCGGTACTCCTCCACACCGGCGATATTTGCGTAGAAGACGTAGCCCGGCGAGCCCGCGTCTGGCCCCAGCATGCGCTCCATCGTGAAGAGCACATCGTCGGCGGTGAGTTCGCCCCCGCAGTGGAACTCGACCCCTCGGCGCAGCCGGAAGGTGAACGTCTTCCCGTCCTCGGATTGGGTGGGCATCACTTCGACGAGGGAGGGAATCAGCCTCGTCTCGTCGTCGTAGTCGAGGAGCCCGTCGAAGAGCAGGCGAATGCCCATGGATGACAGTTCGTCGTAGGCGATGGCTGGGTCGAAGGTGCGGATCACCGACTCGTGATGAAAGACGAAGGTACCGCCGTGCTGTGGCTCGGTGGAACCTGCTCCGTCCCACCGCGGCGCTTGCGGCTCGGGGGGAGCGAGGAAGGCGACGTAGGCGATGATCGCCGCGCCGAGGCCGGCGGCGAGCAGAGGCCCGTAGCGGTCAATCCTTCGGGTCGAGCGCATCACGCAGCCCTTCGCCGAGCAGGTTGAAGCCGAATACCGTGGCCATGATCAAGAGGCCCGGGTAGAGGACCAGGCGCGGGGCATGGCTCAGGTACTGCTGCCCTTCGCGCAGCATCGATCCCCAGCTCGCGTTCGGCGGCTGGACTCCGAAACCGAGGAAGCTCATCGCCGATTCGACGATGATCATCTGGGCCACGAGGGTGGTGCCGATGACGATCGCCGGGCCCATCACGTTGGGCAGGACATGGCGGACGAGGATACGTTGCCGCGACATGCCCAGGGCCCGGGCCGCTTGCACGTACTCGAGCTCGCGGACCTGCATCGTCTTGGCGCGGGTGACTCGGGCCAGGGTCGTCCACGAGAGCAGACCCAGCAAGAGGAAGAGGGTCCAGAGCTCGGGTCTGTCCACCACGCGTTGGATGGCGATGACGATGAGCAGGAAGGGCAGGCTCAGCAGGATGTCGACGCCACGCATGGCGACCATGTCGACCGCACCGCCGAAGTAGCCAGAGATGATGCCGATCGACAGGCCGATGAAGACCGCGAGGGCGGTCGCGAAGAGGGCGACCTGCATCGAGACCGCGCCGCCGTGGAGGAGGCGCGAGAGCTCATCGCGGCCGAGGGTGTCGGCGCCGAGGGGGTGGGCAGGGTTCTCGCCTGGGGCGATGGGCAGCCCGTTGTCCCGGAGCAGCTCCTCGAGGTTCTGCTCGTCGGGGCTGTGGGGGGCCAGGAGGGGCCCGACGACCGCCGTGAGGGTGACGAGGACCACCAGGGCGAGGCCCGCGGTCGCCCCACGGTTCCTACGGAAGCGCCGGAATGCTCGGGGATCGGAGAAGAAGAAGGCTCCGATGCGCGAACCCATGTCGGTCGAAGACGCCATTCGGGGCGGGACAATACAACCCTCGGGCCTTGATTTCACTGTCCGAAAGACGTTGTCGGGCCTAGGCCGCGAATGGCCCAGGAAGAGCGGTCTTGGGTGCGCAGAGGAACGATCGTCTCGAGTGCTCTACGATCGGTATTTTTTTGGACATCAGACCAAAATAGTGCGAGTCGTCCTCATCTTGGAACTGCTGCCTCGCGACGAAGTGGAGCGAAAAGGCGTATGATTTCAACGAAATGAGTGGGTGTCCTGGGTAGTGTCCCAAGAGTGCACAATTTTGTTGACCCATTTCTATTCAATAGATTACATTCGTTGCCTG
>JAFDCW010001071.1 GCA_019312705.1 Deltaproteobacteria bacterium | reverse complement strand
TCGCCCGCGATGATGGCATCGATGCAGATGAGCTGCGGCTGAACGATGTACTGCAGGTCCGCTATCTTCTGGTCGAGGCGGTGGTCGTGGTCGATGAGGCGATGGCGGTCGTCCTGCATGCCGATGTAGTTCTTCAGCGAGCCGGTCACCGTGGTCCAGGGGTGGGCCTTGAGCTAGGGGCAGTTGACGAAGAAGTCCGCCCGGGCGACGGGCTCCGGAGTGAAGATGTAGTCCCGCAGGCGCCCCTCGTGGGTGAGGGGGATCTCGACCTGAGTCTCTTCCTCGAAGCAGTAGCGCTTAACGCCCAGGCGCTCGAGGATCGGGTTGTATCCGGCCTGGGCGTAGGCCGCCCGGGTCGGGACGGTGATCCCGCAGCGCTCACCGACGGCGAGCTCTTTGACCCGGCCACGGTTAGCACGCCCTCGGCGAACTCCGGCCGGGTATGGGCGTCCGCAAAGAGGTCACCTGCCGCGACGATGTTGGGTTTGACCAACGTGCGGCCGAAGGGTTCGAGACCCAGGTGATCCATGCCCTCGCTGACGATTTGATGGATGCGGTCCGCGTCGTAGGCGTCGCAGTGGCGGAGAATGACCTGAGCGTTCTGGTTGGGATGGGCCATAGCGTCGCCTTCGAGCATAGCCCAAAGCGCCCGAAGACCTCAGGTCCCGTCGGCGATGATGCTGCGGAGGATGACGCCCCCGGCGCCGACAACGTATACGTGGCGGTCGATTCGGCGGATCGCCCGGAGGTTGGCCCGGCCAACCGAGAGGCCCACCGACGTCCACTCACCGTCGGGGCCGCGCTCGATGGCGAGGCCGAGGTTGCCCACGGCCATCGGCCGTCCCGAGGGGCCAATGCCGATGTCGTTGAGGATGGGCATTCCCGCCGTGGGACCGCGCTGAACCTCGCAGACGGCTCCGGCGATGCGCACGATCGTGGCCCCGGTGCCGACGGCCCAGGCTTCAGCGCCCGTACGGAGGACTGCCCGGAGGCTGGCCTCGACCGCACAAGGAATGCGCTGCGACCGGTGATCGTCGATGGCGAGGATCAGCCCGTCGTCGCCGACCGCGATGGCGTCCGAGGGCACGCCGTCGACATCCCAGAGGGTGGCGGCGTCAGCGACCCGCGAAGCTGTGAGGGAGCCGACCTGTCCCCGGACGACCACCCCGCCGGTGCCGACCGCGAGCACGGATCCGGCGGCGGCGACGACGCTGCGCAGAGACGCTTCGGTAGGCGAGTCGATGTGCTCCGCCCCGTCGTGACGAATCATGACCAAGGTGCCGCGATCGCCGACGGCGAGGAGCTCTGAGGGGCTGAGGATGGCGAGGGACGCGAGGGCGTCGTCGGTGGGCGAGTCGGCGATGTCGAATCCGGTTTCGCGTTCTCGGACGATGCGGCCCCAGTCACCGACCGCCACGAGGGCGCCGCTGAGGGCCGCGATGTCCCAGAAGGGGGCGGTCGGCCCGTCGGTGAGGGCGAGCAGGTGGTCGTCCGCGACGTTGAAGAGTCGACCACCGTCGCCAACGACCCAGGTCGGTGCATCGTGGGCCCCGGCGACACCGTGGAGCGCCTTTTCGATGCCGCTCTCGAGGATGACGGTTTGGCCGCCGAGGGCGAGCAAGACGCCCCCGCGGCTGCCCGTGATGACGGCCCGATCCCCGTCGCAGCCGATCGCGGTGAGGTTCTCCCGGAGCTCGTGGCGGACAGGCGCCCATGCACCACCGCGGTGACGGAGCAGCTTGCCGTCATCGCCGGCGGCATAGAGGGCCCCGCCCGGGCAGCCTCCGATCGCGCGCAGAGTCCGGTCCGTGCCCGAGACCTCTGCTGTAACTCCATCGTTCGAAACGCGGAGAATCGTCCCGTCGTCGCCGGCGACCCACACCGTGTCCCCCGCGTCGAAGAGGTCGAGGAGGTCGGCCGTGGCGCCTGACGGCACGGCCGTCACCGCGTAGGCGGCGAGGCGGAGAAGAGTACCTTCGTCGCCGACGATCCATCCATCCGCCGAGGCGACGACCGTAACGTCCCGGAGGTCTGCCTCGGTGCTCGACTCGAGGGTGCGCGGCGGACCATCGAGGCCCAGCACCCGGATGGTCCCCCGGTTGCCCACGGCGACGGCTTCCCGGGGGCCGTACCACTCGACTCCGTGAAGCGTTTCCGTGGTGTCCGTCGGCCAGAAGTAGAGCCCTTCGGACTCGTAGCGGGCTGCCTGGCCGGCATGACCGACCATGGCGACGCGATTCACGCCGGCGACCGCGACGTCGTACCAGGTCGGCATCGCCTGGGGGCGGGGGTTGATCCACGACCAATCCCCCTGGCCACCGCCGCCGGCTCCGAGGGCACGCACTTGTGCCTCGGCCGGCACCGGGAGGACCGGCACTTCCTCGTCGCCATCTCCGGGGTCACCGCTG
>JAFDCW010000286.1 GCA_019312705.1 Deltaproteobacteria bacterium | reverse complement strand
CCGCCATCGGCGTCAAAGCCCTTCACGCGCACCAGCACCATGCGCCCCGGAAAACCACTCGGCAGCCCGTGGCCGGTGCGATTTTCGAGGGTCACCGAGAGGCGCCCGCCCTCGAAGGATGGAGAGACCTGCAGAGCCGACGCCATGAAGTCGGGGCCATCGTCGCCGTAAAGCCCGTGGGGCCCGAAGAAGGCGTGGCTCCGGTGGCTCGTACGCCGCGACGCGATCCCCGAAGCGCCGTCGACCTCGGGCATGTGACAGCTGGTGCACGGCTCGTCCGCCTCGGCGGCCTCGATGCCGGTTGTGCAGGTCGCCACTCCCTCGCGGTTCTGCATCGCACCGTGGCAGGCGAGGCACACGGTGCTTCCATCCGTCAGCCACGGAGCCGCCGCTCCGGTCCCGTGGGGGATCGGCTCGGAGGTGTCGATCGCGTGGGGTCCCCGGAGGGTATCGTCGTCGGCGCGCTGGAGGGCTCGGGCACCGCGGTTGGCCCCGTCGGCGAGGTCGACGCCGGTCAGGTTGTGGCACGTCGCGCATGTGACCCCGCCTCGCGCGATCTCGCTCTCGACGTCTGTGGGATCGCGCGGACCGTGGCACTGGGCACACCGTCCCGAAGTCGCGTCACCCTCCCGAGCGATGCGAAAATCACGCATCGCCGCATAGACGGGGTCTTCCGAATGATGAGCGTGGGCGTGCATGCTGGTGCGCCACTCCTGGACAATCCGTCCGTGGCACGCCTCGCAGGTGCTCGTATCGTCGATGTCTACGGGTACGACGACCTCCGCGGCCTCGGGCACCCGGGCCGCCTCGACGGCCTCGGAGCTTTCCGCCGGGTCGTCGTCGTCACAGCCAACGGACGAGAGGACCAAGAGGGCCCAGAGGACCAAGAGCGCACCGCCAAAAGCGGCAGTACGCAGCGGGCCGTAGGGCTTCGTGGAACGTGTCGTCACGGGGCGTAGTATCAGGACGTCGGGGGCCCGCATGACCGGCCCCCGGGAGCCTGGCTAGCGCTCGGTCGCGATCTTCACGATGATCGCGCGACCGTCGAGGTCCGACTCGTTGAGGGCGTCGATGGCCTTCGCGGCGTCCTTGCGATTGTCGAGGGTGATGAAGCCGAAGCCGCGGGACTGGCCCGTCGCTCGGTCCCGAACGACTGCCGCGTCGATCACCTTGCCGAACTTCTCGAATGCGACCTGGAGCGACTCGGTGGTCGTGTCCCAGCTGAGGCCGCCGACGAAGAGGCGACAGGGCGGGGACGACGAGCCCTTGGCTCGGGCCGCGGGGTTCTCGAGGTTGTGCATGACCTCGGCGACGCTCGGAAGATGCTCGATCAGCTCTTCGCTGGACCGCACCTGGACTTCGGCCGGGCCTTCTTCACGCTTTTGCTGCCTCTTCTGAGCCTTGTCTCGCTTCTTGCGAGCTCGCTCGGTTTCGCGCTGCCGCTTGCCGAGAGAATAGTTACCACGCGCCATGAATCTCCTATTGCCATCGGGCCTCGGGGGCCAGGGAGGCATGCACGCCTCGTCCCCACGCGCGCGAATCCATAAGAATAATCCCCTCCGAAGGAGGGAGGACGATAGGGCCGAAAAACCCTTGGATTAACGCGCAGGCTCGCACGTCACTCGGGGGGGCGCAAGGCGCGGGGGGCTGACAGGACGCCCTTGTTTCTCTTGAACGCCCCTCGGGGGGGGCGGGACCCACGGCCTGCACATCGACCACCGGCTGGGCGTCCCGACCCGGCCATGCCAAGCCGCCTCGCGCCGTCCTGCGATTGGGCCACGGCCCGGCGGCATTCCGAGGCATGGTGGCGCCATGGCTCGCTATGCGTTCTTGGTCGTCGTGCTGGTCGCCTGCGGGGCATCGACCCCGGCCGGGCCCCCGAGTGGCCTCGGAGAGGCTCCTGCGACGGCGGGTGCGACCCGAGGCGACGAGTGCCGCTCGGCATGCGTCACCGCCCATGGCGTCGAACTCGGACAGAACGAAGGCGTGGTCGCCTACTCGAACTGTAGCGAACGCTGCATCGACGAGACCCCAAACATGGTCGACGTCGGCGCGGAGGAGCCGGTCTACACCGGTATCGTTTACCAGTGCGTCGAATACGCTCGGCGGTGGTGGCTGAAGAAGCGCGGCCTCGTCTTCGGATCCGTCGACACCGCCGACGACATGTGGACCGAAGTGCGGGAAGCAACGTCCCCGACGGGCGAGTCAGCGTTCCGCGTCTCGCCGATGGACAACGGCGGCGCCGCGGCTCCCGAGGTCGGCGACCTCGTGATCTACGCCAGGGACCCGGCGATGCCCCGGCTGCGCTTCGGTCACGTCACGGTGGTTGTCGGTGTCGACCTCGACGCCGGGGTGGTCTTCGTCGCCGAGCAGAACTTCGACAACGCCCCCTGGGCCGAGACGAATTCCCATGCGCGCAACCTCGCCCTCGATACGGAGGGCGGCCGGTTCACCCTGCGTGATGGGGGCGTGCCCGACGCCCGAATCTACGGTTGGCTGCACCTGGCCTCGGTGCCCCCCAACTGAGGCGAGGGCCTCAGCCAGCCTCAACGCATCGCATACCTGTGGCAAGATCCGCCCCGGGGGCGTTCGTTGCCCAGAATCCCTGAGGGACGTGCTACCCATCGAGGCTACACCAAGGGTATGATGGGTCCCCGAAGGGTGTCGTCCCGCCTCCCCCGCCGAGCCCCCCTCAGGCCCATCCCGATGATCCGAACGTCGACTTTTCGCCACCATCACGTTCAGCTGCGCTCCACCGTCGATGAGTTGAGCGCGGTCCTCGCGTGGTCGGAGAGCATCGACGCCGCGGAGCAAGCCGCGCTCCGTGTCCAGGAGCTGAAGGGGCAGCTCACCATCCACCTCGAGCTCGAAGATACCCTGCTCTACGCGCGCCTGCTCACCCACCCGTCCGCCGCCGTCCGAGAAGCCGCCCTCGGCTTCAAGGAAGAGATCGTTCGATTCGCGGCGGGGTTCGCGGACTATTGCCGCACCTGGCAGCGGCCCCAGACCATCGGCGGCGATTGGGCGACCTTCGTCGCCGATACGCGCGCCCAGCTCGCCGACCTCGCCCGGCGTGTGCATCGTGAAGAGACGGTGCTCTTCCCCCTCATCGACGGGGCCGATGGCGCTCCTGTCGACGGCTCCGACGGATCTCCCGCGGAAGCCGCTCCTTGAGCTCACCGACCTCATCCCTCGAAAGCGACCTCGCCGCTGCTTTGGGCCGGGGAGAGCTCTCCCTCCACTATCAGCCCAAATACGACCTCCTCCGGGGCCGGGTCTCCTCCGTCGAAGCGCTCATGCGATGGGCTTCGCCGCGCCACGGCAACGTCAGCCCCAGGGTCTTCATCCCGATTGCGGAGCGCCTCGGGCTCATCAACGACCTCGGCCGGTGGGCCCTCGCCGAGGCGTGCCGCGCGGCGGCCACCCACTACAACCCCTCCCGGCCGACCTCCGTCGCCGTCAACGCCTCCCCCAACCAGCTGGCCCGAGGCGAGAGCTTCGCCGAAGAGGTCGCCGGGGAGATCGAGGCCGCGGGCCTGCCGTGGTCTGCCATCGAGATCGAGGTCACGGAGAACGCCATCCTCAACGAGGCGGCCCAGGACGCCGTCTTCAGCCTCGCTCGCCGCGGCATTCACGTCTCCCTCGACGATTTCGGCACCGGCTACTCGTCCCTCGCCTACCTGCGGCGACTCCGGCCGGGCACGCTCAAGATCGACCGGGCCTTCGTCGAAGATGTCCCCGAATCCCTCGAGAGCTGCGTCCTGCTCAAGGCCGTCATCGACATCGGGCATAGCCTGGGCATGCGGGTCGTCGCCGAGGGGGTCGAGACCCACGACCAGGTGCTCTTCCTCGAGCACGCCGGCTGCGACGTGCTCCAGGGCTTCTTCCTCGCCCGGCCCATGCCCGAAGCCGAGCTCATCGCCTGCCTGCGTGAAAAGCGCGTCGAGCGTTTGATGCGCGGCGCGAAGTAGCGACCGCTAAGGCAGGGCGTCGATCACCCCGGGTACCGGCAGCATCGTCGCGTCGAGGTTGATCGCGTTGTCCTCGTAGTCGACATCATTCGAGAGCCGCCCGATATCATAGCCGTCAACCTGAACGCAGGCGCCGATGGCGGACCCGGCGACCAGGCCCGAGTCGAGGTCCAGGCTGGCCGGATCCGGAAAGACCCCCCCGGCGCAACGAACACTCCGCAGAGCCGGGCGCCGCGAATCTCGAAACGCCTGATGTGGGCCTCGGAACCGATGCAGCTCGCCCCATATCCAAAGAGCAACTCCTCGCAGCCCGGGGTGGCACACGGAGGCGGCTCGATTCGAAAGATGGATAAGTCAGAGACATCGGCGAAGCTCCCGGCGGCCACGGTGAGGCCCGCCATCTCGGCGCCATCGATCTCCAGCCGCTCCCCCTCGAGGCGTGCTCGAGTCTGAACGTGCACCCCCGTACCTCCGGCGACGACCGCGCTGCGGCCAGCCGCCGTGTCGCGCACGACGACATCGGTCAACACCGCCTGAACATCGACGCCGGCGACTAGAATGCCGACGTCGCGGTTCCGGGTGACGAGCAGGCGTAAGCCTTCGAGGCGGGCACCGGCCCGCGTTTCGATGCCCCGCCCCGCAACACCACTACCGACGGCGCTCTCCGTATCTCGAACGACGGAGTCGGTGAGGGAGACGGTGGTAGCGGGATCGCGGGCATAGATCCCGACCTCGTGACTCGACGCGAAGAGCACTCGGAGGGCATCGAAGCGCGCACCCGCTTGCACGTTGACGGCACGGCCAGCCTCGTTGCGAAGAAGCTGTGGCGCCGTGTCGCGAATCACCGAGTCTACGAGCGACAGGGTCGTACCGGTACCCTTGACGTAGATGCCCAGCTCACGGTTTTGTGCGACGAGGACTCGCGCGCCGGATACGGTCGCCCCGCGAACGACACTGATCCCGCGGCCCCCAGCCCCGTCGCTCTCCTGAGACTCGGTGTCTCGAATGATCACATCGACGAGCTCGGCCATCGTGCCGGCTTCCCCAACGTAGAGACCCGTGTCGCGATTTCCGGTGACCAGAAGTCGCGACGCGTCGAGGCGCGCCCCGAACTGGAGGTTGACGGCGCGGCCAAGCACCCCGTCGCTCGACTGGGCCATCGTATCGCGGATGGCGACGTCGGACAGGACCAAGGCCGACCCCTCACCGCCTGCATGCGCCGCGACCTCCCGATTCCGCTCCAAGACGACGCGGCTCGCCTCGATTCGGCCGCCCCCTTCGACGTCGAGGGCGCGCCCGAGAGTCCCGTTCGCGGGACTGGGCCGGGTATCGCGAACGACGGAATCTTCGATCGTCAGGACGGACCCTGCTTCGACCACGCTCAGGGCGATGAACTGGGCCCCGTCGATGAGGACCCCCGTGAGCATCGCCTCGCGCCCGCCCCGGACGACGACGGCGGACTGCCGCAGAGGGGCGATGGTCAGGTTGTGAACCTCAGCGCGCTCGCCGGCGGATGCAACCGTCACGACCGCCTGCACCGGACCGTCTACGCCGGTGATTACGGTATCTCGCGCGCACGCGCCGACGACCCGGACGCCCCCGCGGACCGGAAGCGTGCCTTCGTAGGTGCCCTTCGCGAGGGCGACGGTCGTGCCGGCCGCGAGGGAGATCCACCGAACCTCCGCGAGGCCGGCGTAGGGGGCAGCGAGGGAACCATCCCCTCCGGCGGAGGCTGTCGGGTTCACATAGAGGACCGTTCCATCGGTCGGCAGCGTGGTCGCGTAGTCCCCCGTCGGACAGGCATCGCCGATGGGCCGGCACGCTGCCTCGCCCGGGAAGTGCGCCTCTCCGGGTCCGCAGGTCTCGGGCCCTCCCTCGGGATAGGGGTCGCATTCGAGTACCGAATCACCAGTGACCTCGCGCCATCCATCCGGGCACGGCGCCAACATGATCGGGGGCACCCCGTCGGCGAGCCATGGAATCTCTGGGGGTGCCGCCACGCGATCGGCGTCGGCCCCCGCGTCTGTCCCGGCATCGGAGACGGGCGCGGCGTCGTCACCGCAAGCGAGCAGCGTCACGCATGACGCCAGGAGGGCCGTTAGGAGAGCCGGCTGGCTGGATCGCGAGCACATCGGTGCTCCAGCCTACTACAGCGCGCTGACCGGAGCCGTCGACTGAGGCACGCCGCCGAGGGTGCCGCTCAGCTGGGTGAGCGGGTGGTGGTTCCATACCCCCGCCTGGACGTTGTCCGGGACGATGCTGTGAAGGTCGCGGTGGTATCGCACCAGGTCGTACCAGGGCACGCCGGCGTTC
>JAFDCW010000285.1 GCA_019312705.1 Deltaproteobacteria bacterium | reverse complement strand
TCCTCCACCCCTCCGACGTGCTCTACCCGAGTTCGCAGGATCGCACCGGCACCAACGCCAGCCTCGGCCAGGGAGCGGGCTTCGGGCGTCGGGCCGATTTCGCCCCGGACCGCGTCTTCATGAGCGGCGGACTCGGGGTGCTCCGCGACGTGAGCGGGGCCGACCAATATCGCTGCGGTATCTTCGGCCAGGCGACGGGCTTCTGGTACGGCACGGGCCTCTTGAGCGACGGTGCCGGCGACGACCGCTACGACGGCCAGTGGTATGTGCAAAGCGGGTCGGCCCACTTCGCTCTCAGCGTCTTCACCGAGGGCGCCGGCAACGACGTCTACAATCAGGACGCGCGTCGCCAAAACGTCACCCACGGCGGCGGACACGACTTCTCTCTGGCGGTCTTCGTCGAACGCGGCGGGGACGACACCTACCTCGCCCCGGGCCTCAGCTTCGGCGCCGGCAACGCCGGAGGCACGGGCTTCTTCGGCGACGCCGCGGGCACCGACAGCTACGACGCGACGCGTGACATCAGTCTCGGCAACGCCGACGTCGAGACCCCGGGGGATGCGCTCCGGCGCCTAGCCCACACCGTCGGCGTCTTCCTCGACGCGGACGGCGTCGACAGCCACGCGCGTCCCGAGGTCATGCCCGTCGCCAACGATACGCTCTGGCGGCAGCGCGCCCACGGCCCCGAAGAGAACGAGGAGGGAGTGGGCGTCGACCGCACCGGGGCCCGCCTCGGGTTTTGAGCGGCGTCCCGGCGTCCGGGCGTTCGCGACTCAGACGTCCGGGTCTTGATCCTGGTGCGTCGCCGCCCAGTACGAGATGAGCTCCATGTCGTCGATGATGCGCGAATGGAAGTGGCCCCAGACGTCGCTGATCATGACCATGGCTCCCTCATCCATGCGGGGGGTCAGGTAGAGCGCGTAATAGGCCGCGCCGCTCCCGTCCTCGACCTCGCCGACCTTGGGCAGGGGCTCCTCGGTCACCGGGCACAGGATCTCGCAGGGCGTACCCGGGGCGATGTTGGTAAAGCCTTTCTTCCTCGGGTCGCCGTGGATGGGGCTCAAGTGCACGAGGCCCTCGCGCCCGTCGGCCTTGATCTTGAGGGTGACCGCCGGGTAGCCGTCGAACTCGACGTCCGAGACCCCCACCAAATTGTCCCCCTTGGGCCCGAAGGCCTGGGTCACGACGATGATCGTCTCGTCTTTCGGGCCCTTGAGCACGTCGACGTTCGAGTTTCGCCCCTCGTGGGCACCGGTCACCGTGAGGTTCTCGGGATTCACTGACGGAGGGCCGCTCTGCTCGTTGTTATCCGCCATGCGAGGCATCGTGCCCTAGCCGGGAGACTTGGCCAAGGGCCCGCAGAAGAAGGCCGTAATTCAGCCCTTGGCCGGGCCCCCGGTGACCCCACGATCCGTGGCGTTTGGGCGTGCGTTGACCCCTCCCCAGGGGCCTGCTATTACGGCGCCGCCGGACCCCCCGTCGGTCGCGCAAACGCGCGAAATCGTTGGTTCAGAGGATATCATGGCAGAGCAACAGAGCGGTCGCGTCACCCAGGTCATCGGTCCCGTCGTGGACGTCGAGTTTCCCGCAGGCTCCCTGCCCGAAATCCTGAGCGCCCTGAAGCTCACGAACCCGGCGATCAGCGACAAAAAGGACAACCTCACCCTCGAGGTCGCCCAGCACCTTGGGGAAGGCACCGTACGCACGATCGCCATGGACAGCACCGACGGTCTCGTCCGGGGCATGGAAGTCGTCGGCACCGGAGCGCCCATCCTCATGCCCGTCGGCAACGAGTGCCTCGGGCGGATCCTCAACGTCATCGGCGAGCCGGTCGACGAACTCGGCCCCGTCAACGCCAAGAAGTTCTCGCCGATTCACCGCGATCCACCGACCTTCGTCGACCAGTCGACCAAGGTCGAGGTGTTCGAGACGGGCATCAAGGTCATCGACCTCCTCGCCCCGTACCGTAGGGGCGGCAAGATCGGCCTCTTCGGCGGCGCTGGGGTCGGCAAGACCGTGCTCATCATGGAGCTCATCAACAACGTGGCCAAGGCCCACGGTGGTGTCTCCTGCTTCGCCGGCGTCGGCGAGCGAACCCGCGAAGGCAACGACCTCTGGCTCGAGATGAACGAGTCCAAGCTCGAGAGCGGCGAGCCGGTCATCAGCCGCGCCGCCCTGATCTACGGCCAGATGAACGAGCCCCCCGGAGCCCGCGCCCGGGTCGCGCTCTCGGCCCTGACGGTCGCCGAGCACTTCCGCGACGAAGAGGGCCAGGACGTGCTGCTCTTCGTCGACAACATCTTCCGCTTCACCCAGGCGGGCTCCGAGGTGTCGGCGCTGCTCGGTCGTATCCCGAGCGCCGTCGGTTACCAGCCGACCCTCGGCACCGAGATGGGCGCCCTCCAGGAGCGCATCACCTCGACGAACAAAGGCTCGATCACCAGCGTCCAGGCCATCTACGTGCCCGCCGATGACCTCACGGACCCGGCGCCGGCGACGACCTTCGCTCACCTCGACGCCACGACGGTCCTTTCGCGCGCCATCTCCGAGCTCGGCATCTACCCCGCCGTCGACCCCCTCGACTCGAGCTCGACTCTCCTCGACCCTGACGTCATCGGCGAAAAGCACTACCGGATCGCCCGTCAGGTTCAGGAGACGCTCCAGAAGTACAAGGACCTCCAGGACATCATCGCCATCCTCGGCATGGACGAGCTCTCCGAAGACGACCGCCTGACGGTCGACCGGGCCCGGAAGATCCAGCGCTTCCTCTCGCAGCCCTTCTTCGTGGCCACCCAGTTCACCGGCATCCCGGGCTCGTACGTGCCCATCGCCGAGACCATCTCGGGCTTCGAGGAGATCCTCGAGGGCAAGCTCGACCACGTGCCGGAGCAGGCCTTCTACCTCAAGGGCGGAATCGACGGCGTGAAGGAGCACGGCGAGAAGCTGGCCAAGGAGAACAACTGATGGCCGACGACCTCACTCTCGAGGTGGCGACCCCCAGCGGCATCAGCTACGAGCTCCAGTGCGAATGGGTGAGCGCCCCGAGCATCGCCGGGGAGTTCGGCGTGCTCGCCGGCCACCTTCCGCTACTCGCCGCCATGAAGTGCGGCGTGCTCAAGGCGAAGTCCGAAGGCAAAGAACAGGCCGTGGCCATCGGCCCGGGCTTCGTTAGCGCCTCGCCCACCAAGGTGGAGATCCTCTCGGACCTCTTCGCTCACCCCCGGGACATCAAGGTGAGTGACGTCAAAGAAGAGCTCAAAGAAGCCGAGGCGACCCTCCGAGCGGCCGACGCAGACCCCGAGAGTTCAGAGTTCGCCGAGCTCCAGCGCGACGTCGACTGGGCGATCGCACGGCTGGATACGGCAGCCGAAGCCGGCGCCTGACAATCCCGCCCGCTGGACGGGATTGCCCGATTTGAGCGACTCAGGGTTTCTCGATGAGCTTCGCGAGGTCGGGCTCGATGGAGCGGACGTGCAGGTCGCGCTGGGGGAAGGGGATCTCGATGTTCATGTCGGCGAGGCGGCGGTTGATCTCGACGGCCGCTTTGCTGGCGACGGTGGGCCAGTCGTGGCGAAGGTTGACCCAGAAGCGCAGCTCGAAGTCGAGGGAGCTGTCACCGAAGCCTCTGAAGAGGGGCAATGGCGCGGGGGTCTTCTGAACCTCTTCGAGGGAGGCCGCCACCTCGGCGAGCATCGCGAGAATGATCTCCGGATCGGTGCCGTAGGCGACGCCGATGGGCACGTCGACGCGGCGCTCCTGGTCGGAGAGCGTCCAGTTGATCACCTGGCCTGATACGAGATCTGCGTTGGGCACGATCACCTCGGAGCCCTGCACGGTCCGGACGACGCTCGCCCGAAGGCCGATCGCTTTGACCTTGCCGACCATGCCGCTGAGTTCGACGGTGTCACCCTCGCGGATGGGGCGCTCGAAGATGAGGATCAGCCCCGAGACGAAGTTGTTGACGATGTTCTGGAGCCCGAAGCCGATGCCGACGCTGAGAGCGCTGACCAGGAGGGCAAGGCTGCTGGTATCGACGCCGGCCGCGCCGATCGCGAAGACGAAGCCGAGGGCCCAGATGCTGTAGCGAACCAGGCGGCTGATCGTCGAAGGCGCACCCCGGGGCAGGTCGAGGTGCGAGAAGACCTCTTCCTCGAGAATGAAGACGATGAACCGAGCCAGGACCACGGAGATCCAGATGACCAGGCCGAAGCTCACGACGTCCGCGAGGGAGAGGGCCCAGGAGCCCATCGTCACGGAGGCTTGAAAGAGCTCCACGAGGCTGTGGATGACGACCTCGTCGAGGTCGAAGACGCGCAAGGTGCCGTAGAACCACGCGGCGATTGCCGCATAGTGCAGTGCGCCGCGGATACGCCCGCCGACGAGGGGGCCGTGGTTGCGCACGGCGTGACTCACCTTCGCCCACTCCGACATCAGCGTCGCCGTGACCAGGGCGTCCAGCACGCGAACCGCCGCGACGAGCAGTAGGACGACGTAGATGTCGATCAGCAGCCCCGGGGTCAGGATCGCTGCAAGATTCGTATAGCCGAATACCTCCGCGAGGGCAGAGACCGCGAGGAGCACGATCACCACCTTCAACACATGGGGTACCGCGCGTTCGATGTGCCCCGAGCCCTCGCGGGGCACCGCCAGGTTGCGACCTACGACCCACACCCCGAGCCCCAGCAGGCCGAGGCTGATACCGAGGGAAAGCAGGCGGGCCACGGGCCCCGAGACGGGTACGAAAATTGCGAGCTCTTGCAGACTGAAGAGCGCCATCAGGCCCCACAACGGACGATGCAGAGCGCGATTCGTCACCAAGAGCGGCAAGAGACGGAGGAGCGGGGCGAGAGCCAACACCGCGACGATATGAAAAATCGCAGCGGGGGCTTGGGAGTAGAGGAAACGAACGGAGACGAGGGCGACCATCCCGGCGGCGGCCAAGGGCCGGCTGAGAATGGCGACGGGAGCGGCCTCGGCGCCGGCCAGATGGGCGGTCCAACGACTGATGGCAAAGACGACGAGAAAGAGCGCCAAGAGGAGGCCGGCGTGGATGGGCAACCTGTGGCCGTAGCTCGAATAGAAGGCCCCCCATGCTCCTTCTACGGTCACGAGGGTCGGCGGCCCCGGCGACTCGGCGCTGAATGCCTCCCAAAGCGGCGGGGTCACCCGGCGCAGCAGCTGCGCGCGTATCTGACTGCGAGCCCCCTCGACTCCGGCCCGAGCCTCCTCGACGTGCTGCTGGTGTTCGACGAGTTGAGCTTGTAGCTCCACGACCACCGAGGTGCGCTCTGCGGCGAGGGTGAGCTCTTCGTCGACACGTCGCCGCGTCTCCGCGGCCTGCGAGAGGGCCGCCGGGGGCGTGCCATCGGTCGCGCTCAGCTCTTCCTGGGTGGTAGTCCACCGGCTCCGGGCCACCTCGAGTTCGGCCGTCAGCTCGGCGAGGAGCGCGAGGCGCTCCGCCAGGACGTCCGTGTCCGAAGCGAGCTCATCCTCGAGCGTGCCCAGGTGCCGCAGCCGTTCTATGAGCTCGCTGCGACCCGCGCGCTCGAGGGCCTCGGGTGCGATGGTGGGAACGAATGCATCAAACTCGGTGACCCTCGTCGCGAGGCGCGAGCGCACGGCCCCGACGGCAGGCTGGCCCTCCAGCTCGTTGTGCATCTCATCGAGGCGGGCGTCTTGATCGTGGGCTTCCTGGATCACCGTCGTCGTGACGGCCGGGGCGGTCACCTCAACGACGGCCTCGGTACCGCCATCAGCAGCCGAGGCGTCGGCGACCCCCGCATCGGCGGCCGCGTCAGCCTCGTCCTGAGCCAGCGCAACCGACGCGAAGCCCAAGGCTGCCAACGATGCCGCGAAGTAGAGCGATAACGATTTCATCGTCGAGGACCTCAGCTGCCGATCTCGACGCTGAGACCGACGACCAGGGTCACGGTGTCGGGCTGGGGCACGGTGCCGTCAGCCTGGGGCGCCGGCTCGAGGACGCGGTCCCAGGTCGCGGTGATGTCGAGGTCGAAGTAGTTCCACAGGTCGATGTCGAGCATGGCGGAGGTGCGGAACGTGCTCTGGGAGAACTCGCTCGCAGCGCCGGTGACGTCCGAGTAGATGATGAATCCGCGGTGTTCGAGGGTCAGGCCCAGCCAGCCCACGACGATGTCCCAGTCGAAGTAGACGCGATAACTGCCACCGGCGCCGTGCGTATCAGCGTCGTCGCCCATGCGCACGCTGTCGAAGGCCGTGTACTGGTAGGCCCCGCCAGCGTGCGCATGGGCGACGACGCAGATCGG
>JAFDCW010001070.1 GCA_019312705.1 Deltaproteobacteria bacterium | reverse complement strand
CCCTCGAACCCCACCAGCTCCGCGAGGCGTGCCGAGTCGGGCGTGGGAAAGGTCAGCTCGATGTCGGAGACGTTGGTCACCTTGAGAGTCAGGTCGAGATGCCGCGCCCCAGGCCTGAGCGTATAGATGATCTCGTAGCGCAGACGTTGCTGCGAGAGGGGCTCTCGATAGTCTTCGTGGGAGCCGAGGAGCAGGCGATTCAGGACGCCGGCGAGTTCGACGAAGTCCCCGGCCGTGCCCGTCGCGACGACCTGGGCTGGGTTGCCATCCGACCCGTCGCCGCGAATTTCGACGGTCTGGACGTCGACGGCCTGCATCAGGAACGTCGGGAAGAGCTCTCCGAGGGCGTCGAGGCCGACGCCTCCCCGGGAGTCACCGGTCCCATCTCCGCGGGGGCGGACCAGGTCGACGTCGATGAGGCCCCCGCCGAAGATGCCGAGGGTGCGAGAGGGCGTCGGTCCCTGGACGATGATCCGGAGCTTGTCGTTTTCGAGGCGGAAGTCTCCGATCTCGCCGAGCGCGCGGGGGCCGCCGACGAGGTCGGCGCGGTAAGTGACAACCCGGGCCCGGGCCCACACCGGCACCTCGCTGGTCGAACAGCTCAGCTGAAGGGCTCCGGCGAGGAGCGCAGCCAAGGGCCACAAGAGCCACAGGAGCCAGCTGGGCCAGAGGTGCCAAATACGTGCGGGGCGCATCAGAAGGTCAGTTGAACGATGACCTCTAGGCGGTCGTTGTCCACCTGCCGGGCCGCATTCTCGATCGTGAAGGTGTAGTTCAGCCATGCCGTCAGGCCCAGCTCCTCCGCCGGGTGGTGAATCCTGAGACCCACCGTGTGATAGAGGAGTTCGAACGTCGAAAGGTCGACACCGCCGCCGGCGCCGCCGTTCTGCCATGGGTCGTAATAAGCGAACCGATAATTCACCACGAGGGGGATGGGCACGAAGGGAAGGAGATATCCGCCCTGGAGGTGGAACTCGAGACGCTGACGGGTGGGGTTCGCTACGGTTTCGAAAGTCGTATTGACGAGGGTGAAATGTCCCACGAATTCGACGCCGTAGGCCTGGACCGTGAGGTCGGCGGAGATCGCGAGGTCCTCCTCGTCAAAGCGATCCGGCAGCGGCCCCTCGGTCCGCGAGTTCCAGAGCAGGCCGCCCCCGAGGCGCACCCAGTCGAGGTAGTAGAACTCCAGCCGCCCCGCGAGGGCCAGGCGTCCATTGTCGTTCAATATCTGGTTGGCGCCGTTGCCGTTGAAGGCCGACAGGTAGTAGGCGAGGCCGAAGTCACCGAAGTACGCCGGCTCGGGGCTGCCGATCCGCAAGCCCAGCTCGCGGTCGTAGACGATTCCGTCGAGCTCGAAGCCCCGGCCCACCGGGACACCGTCGAGACCGACCGCTCGGCTCGCGAATGGAAGCGCGGCGTCTCGGCCGAGCCACCCTGCCATGAAGGGCACCTTGAACTGACCGAGGCGCACACCCATCCATGGGAGGAAGTCCCACTGCATGTAGACGTCCCGCATGCGCACCCCGAGCTCGCCCTCGGGAGAGTTGACGACTCCGCGGAGATCCGCTGCCCCCTCGGCGCTGATTCGAAACGAAAGCCCCCACCGGTCCGAACGTCCCTGGAGCCCTGCCCGGGCGCTTCCAAGGATGAAGCCATCGTTTTCGCCTACGAAATCGTAGCGGGCGTCGTTCATCACGTACTCGTAGCCCGCCCGAATGAAGCCGTAGGGCTCGATGTCCCACCCTTCCTCGACGGCCTCCGCCTCTAGGTCTCGATCGCGGCTCTCGGCGGCGGCGGCTGCCCCTGCGGCCACACCGGCATCGTCGGCTTCGGCCGAACTCGAATCGGCGTCGCGCCCCGGCGCAGCGCCGTCCGCCTCCTGGCCGGGGCCTCCGGCGCCGCCAGCGGCCGCACCGGCGGCTCCCTCCGGCGGCCCTTCGCCGCGGTCCCACCGCCCTCGGAGCCGGCCGCCTCTCCCGCCCCTTCCGGCTGGCCGCCGTCGGCTTCGCCGTCGGCTTCGCCGTCGGCGCTCTGACCGCCCTGGTCTTCCTCTTGGTCCGCTTGATCCCCTTGATCCCCTGGCTCCCCTTGGCTTTGGGGGTCCCGATCGCCCTGCCTTCCTTGGGCGCTCGCCGCCACCGGCGAGATGACGAGGAAAAGGATGGCGATCAGTGCAGCTCGGAACGTATTCATCGGGTCTCGTGTCGCCCCGGAGAGGGACGGGGCTCGCGCCGGGAGTATCACGCACCACGGAGGTCGGTGGCCAGAGGAGCCGCCGCCCGGGAGGTCCGAATACACCATCGGCCAACGAAGAACCCGCTAATTACGTTGGAGTTACCTGGGCTACCGATGCCTGAGGGGCTGGCCCGGTGCTTGCGTCTGATCGTCCTGACAGTTCCCAACTGGAGCCCCAATGCCCTGCCTCCTGGCCCCCGTCCCGCTTCGTGTGCGTTCCCCAGCCCTCTTCCGATGCCTCACCCTGGGGCTCGTGCTGACGGGCCTCGGATGCGCCCAGGGCGACAACTACCAGGATGCCCAGTTCGAGATCACGGCTCCCACGGCAGGCCAGCGCGTCGGGTCCAACGCAGTGAGAATCACCGGCCTCGTCGGGGACCCCCGGGTCCGCGAGGTGCGCATCCATGGCAAATCCGTCGCCGTCACCCGGGGCGAATTTCGGACCACCCTGCGCCTCCCTGACGGGCCCCATACGATCTCGGCCCTCGGGGACGAGCACTTCGCCTCGGTGAGCTTCGTCGTCGATGGACAGGCACCGACGGTCATCATCGAGCAGCCTCGGCCGGGCGCCTTCATCGAGGGCGACACTCTCCACGTGGAGGGCCGGGTCGAAAATGCCACCGACGTGACCCTCACCGTCCTCGGCGAGCCTCTCGAGTTCGCAGCCGACGGCTCCTTCCATTTCGACCGCACCGTCACACCGGGAGCCCATCGCCTCCGGGTCGTCGCCGAGGACACCGTCGGCCACGTGAGCAGCGCCTTCACCAGCGCCATCGTCGGCCACTTCGGCGATCTCGACGCCGCCCTCCCCCGGGCCGCCTCCGTTGCCCTCGGCGAAACCGCCCTCGAGGCGATCGGCGCAGTCGTCGAACCGAAGTTGTCCCCGCCAAACGTCCGCCCGATGGTCGCTGCCGAAAACCCCGTCGCCGAAGGCGCCTGGGGCGAACTGAATACCCTCGGCGAAGACCACGGCCCCGTTTCGGTGGAGTTCACCCCCCTCAACGACGCGTTGAGGGTCGCTATCCGAGTCCCGAACATCAGCGTGCCCTTCGCCGCTTCGGTCTCCGGCGGCTTGACCATCACGGGCACCATGTATGTCGAAGAAGCCCTCATCGTCGTCGCCGCGGGCCTCGAAGCTGCCGGCGGACGGCCCGTCGTCGACATCAACTATTCGCAGGTGACCCTCGAGGGGGCCTTCATCGACGTCGACGGTCTCTGGGATTGGGTCGACCGGTTGGTCGTGACCCGAAGCCTCCAAGGCAAAATGGAGCGTAGCCTCAACGAAGCCGTCCGCCAGCAGC
>JAFDCW010001069.1 GCA_019312705.1 Deltaproteobacteria bacterium | reverse complement strand
CCTCTCGGATGTCTCGGCGGTCCTTCACTGCGCCGGCCCCTTCTCGGCGACCAGTCGACCGATGGTCGACGCGTGCATCAGGACGGGCACCCACTACCTCGACATCACCGGGGAGATCCCCGTCTTCGAGGCGTGCCACGGACGCACCGAAGAGGCCCGGGAGGCCGGCGTCACCCTCCTCCCCGGCGCCGGCTTCGACGTCGTCCCTTCGGATTGCCTCGCCGCGGCCCTGCACGCAGCAGTCCCCGACGCGACCCGCCTCTACCTCGCCATCAAGGCCATCGGCACGCCGAGCCGCGGCACCGCGAAGACCATGGTCGAGGGCGTCGCTGCCGGTGGCGCGGTCCGCCGGAACGGCTGGATCGAGAGCGTGCCGACTGCCTACAAGACGCGCACCATCCCCTTCCACGACAAGCTCCGGTCGGCGATGACCATCCCTTGGGGCGACGTGTCGACGGCTTACTTCTCGACGGGCATCGGCAACATCGAAGTCTTCATGGCCTTGCCCCAGCGCGTGATTTTGGCCGCCAAGGTGAGCCGCCCATTCGGTCCCCTCCTCGGCCTCGGCACAGTGCAACGCGCCCTCAAAGACCGCATCGACCGAGGAGCTCCGGGGCCCGACGAAGCGGCGCGAGTCAGGGGCCGGAGCGAACTCTGGGGCCGCGTCGAAGGGCCGGCGGGCCGGGGCCTCGAGGGCACCCTCACGACTCCCGAGGGCTACGCGCTCACGGTCCAGACCGCCCTCGAATGCGTCCGGCGGGTCGCCCGAGGACAAGCACCGACGGGAGCCGTGACTCCATCGATGGCCTTCGGCCCACGCTTCATCGAGGAGTTCGAGGGCTGCGTTCTCCGGGTCGAGCCCACCTGACCGTCGACGATCTCCTCGATGTCACCCCGATATCATCGATGCGTCACTGACGTTCGAGGACCCAGTAGCGCCAGCTGACCGGGTGAAACACGTAGTAGTCCATGGTGAGCAGGTCACCCGCGACGCAGTACGATGCCGGCGGATCATCACCGATGGTGAGTTCGTCGCCGACGACGGCGTAGGTCGCGATGTTGGTATCGGCCTCGACGATGGGGTCGCCGACGCAGGTGCAGCCGCCTTCATACGTGCACGTCGCCCGGCCGTTGCCGACGTTGGCACAGCGTTCCTCCGGCGAGGCACCGGCGATCGGCGCCGCGGCCAGACACGCGTCGGTGAAGTTCCACGTCCCCACGAGGGTCACCGTGGTGTCGATGTCAACGGTTCCATCGGCGTTGAAGGTCAGGGTGCCAGTGTGCCTGCCGTCGCAAACCGCCTCGTTGCCGGCGCCCGTGCACTCTGCTCGGTCGTCGTAGGGGTGTTCGCAGAGGGCCGCAGCCGCCGCCGGGTCGTCAGGGCAGAGGGAGCGGAAGGCCCAAACACCGGTGAGGTCTCCGCCACAGGCCGCGTAGTCGACGACGGGGCAATACGCGTTGGCGGCCGCATCCGGGGCCGCATCACTCGCGGCATCCGAGGGCGGGACAGCATCCGCCGCGTCGGCAGCGCCCCCGTCTGTTGCGGCACCATCGCCGTCACAGGCACCGAGCCACAGCGCACACTACGCCCTGCCGGCCGAGAGAGCGAGCGAGCGAGCGAGCGAGCGAGCGAGCGAGCGACGATCATGGGGCGCACCGAAAACCGGCTCAACCGAGATCCACGGAGAGCACGGCCTCCTCGACGTCGGCGACCTGCGGGTCGAAGAACTCCGCGTCACCGCCGGCTTCGACGAGGTACACTCGGTCGCCGTGCACGAAGATGGTCGCCCAGTAGCGATGCAGGCGCCCGCCGTGATCGGTCTGGTACCGGATCTGGATTCCCGAGGCGCCTGTCTCCGCCTCGACCTCGAGGACCTCGACGGCTTCGTAGCGCTGACGAAGACGTCGGTCGATGGCCCCGGCCCAGAACGCGAGGTCGCCCTCGGGGTCGTTGTCCATCGCCCGCACTCCGAGGACCACGCCGTCCGCGTTGGTTGCGCGGAAGTCGTACGCGTCGTCCTCGATGGAGACAAAACCCGGGGGCGTGGCGAAGTGGGCGGGGGGCATACAGCCGAAGGCGGCGAGGGCGAGACCGAGGCTCAGGATCGCTTGCGTGATGTAGTTCATGGCTCTTCTTTCCTGACTCTCTGGGTTCGTCTTGGCACTCGTTCTGGCGTTCGGTTCGGCGTTCGTATTGGTCGATTTCATTTCGCGCCTCACGTCAGGTCCAGGAGGCGGCCGAGGCCGGTGTCGTTCAGCCATTGAATCGGGAGATCCAGGAGGCGCGCCGGGGGCGGGGGCGGCGGCGCCTCGACGACGACGGTGGTCTCTTGCGGGACCACGATCACCGGAGCCGGGTCGACGTAGATGGTGACCAACGAGAACGCGATCCGGGAGCGCAGGTAGCGCAGGCGTCCCTCGGCCTGATCGATCTGCATCGCCACGCGCTCGAGCTCGGTCTGCACGCGCAGCGCCTCTTCGATGGTCGTCGCCCGGGCGAGGAATGACTCGAGGCGCTCACGCAGACCTCGGAGGTTCCGCAAGCGCACGTCGAGGTCGTGATACTCCTCGGAGACATCCTGGGCCGTTACCTGACGGCTCTTCACATCACCGAGCTGCTCGACGTCGGCGAGGCTCTCGCGGAAGAGCCGCGAAGGAACACGGACCGACACCGAGGAGTCCGTCCTTCCGGCGAGGTAGCCGCCGAAGGAAACCGCACCCTCGATGATGCGCTCGATGGTCGTGACCACCTCTGCGGCCGGCACCTCGATGCGCATGTCGGCGGTATAGATGAGCAGTGGCGCAGGCAGGTCGGGGATCTGAATCGGGTCGTTCGCGTCGCGCTCACCGTCGCCCCCTCCGCCCCGGCGGGTCGTTACCGTATTGACGGTCGAGGCGACGAGGTTCGGCGGTGTCCCGGCGGCGTCGCCGCTCGAATCTTCACCGCCGGATGCTGCGAGGCCAGTCGCCGGCGGCGTCGTGACCGTCGAGGCCGGCCCTTCGGCGCCCGTCCCGTCGAGCCCACCGCTGGCCCCCATTTCTTCATATGCCCCTGTGGGCTCCGCTGCATAGGCATCGGGCTGCCCGAGCATCGGCGCAGCTCCGCCACAACCGACGGCCACGACAGCCAACCATAGACAAACGACTCGGCCCATACCCCACCTCCCAAGCAATGTGGTTCGGGGGGGTAACGCGCCCACTTGGTCCACCTTACACCTGGCGCGGCGGGGGGCGGTGAAGCTAGGCGCTCTTCAGGAGCATACCCAGGCCCCGAGGCCGGTCCCGACAAAGTCACAGGTATCGTCGGATGCACAGGTGGCGTTTTCGGGGTTCGGGGCCGAGGCGGCGGTCGCGGAGGTGACGCACTCGGCATCGCCGGTGCACGCCCTCGAGCAAATGGTGCCGCCGCAGTATTCGTCGAAGTCGTTGTAGTCCCAGCAGACGTTCTCGGCGCAATCGGAGTCCATGGTGCAACTGGGCGTGCCCGTCGCCATGCGGCCGGCGGCGTCGGGGGCGGCGGAGTCCGTCACGGACGAGTCGGTGGCGGCATCCGGTGTCGCAGAATCCGTGGACCCGTCCG
>JAFDCW010000284.1 GCA_019312705.1 Deltaproteobacteria bacterium | reverse complement strand
GAGCTCTTTCTTGAGCCGATCGAGGGCTTTCTTGCTCATCGCGAGGCCTTCTTCGCTCGGATCTGGGCGAGGGTGGGGACCTCCTTGGGAGGCACCACGATGGGCTCGCGGCCGCCCTTTTGAATCTTTTCCTGGAGCAAGATGAGGGCGTCGAGGACAGCCTCGGGCCGCGGCGGACACCCGGGAATGTACACGTCGACGGGGATGATTTTGTCGATCCCGGGGACCGTTGTGTAGTTGTCGTAGAAGCCGCCGCAGCTCGCGCAGGTGCCGAAGGAGACGACCCACTTCGGGTCCGCCATCTGGTCGTAGATGCGCTTGAGCACCGGCGCCTGGCGCTGGCTGATGGTGCCGACGACCCACAGGACGTCCGCCTGGCGGGGGCTGAAGCGCGGGGCCTCCGCGCCGAAGCGTGCGATATCGTAGCGCGGGGCCGCGGTGGCCATGAACTCCATGCCGCAGCACGCCGTCGCAAAGGGATACTGGAAGAGAGAGTACTTCCGCGCCCAGGCGAGGAGCGATTCGAACTTCGTCGTGAAGAAGCCCTCATCGCCGAACTTCATTACTTCTCCCATTCGAGAGCTCCCTTACGCCACGCGTAGACGAGGGTGATGCCGAGGACGGCGAGGAAGGTGAACATCTCCGCGAGGCCGAACCAACCGAGGTCCCGGAACATGCCGGCCCACGGATAGAGGAAGACCGCCTCGATATCGAAGACCACGAAGAGGATCGCCGTGAGGTAGAACTTCACGCTGGGCCGCACGTGGTTCGCACCGCGGGTCAGCGAGCCGCTCTCGAAGGGCAGACTCTTCGCGGGGTTCGGGTTCTTGGGCCCGAGGATGCTCGTGAGAGTGAACATCGCCCCGGCGACCGTCGCGGCGACCAAGAGCATGATGAAGACAGGCAGGTAAACCGATGCCATGGGGCGAGCAGCTCCGTCGTTTTCCGAGGTCGAGGGGGACTATCCGCGATCCCGCTTTTCCTTGGATTTGCTTGCGGTTTTTAGCGGTGGGGCCGTTTGATGTCAACGCTGTCGGGCGCGGGGCGGACACCTCCTCGGCAAGTTCTTCATTTGCCCCAAGGCCAAGCGCCCAGCACCGTCAGAGCGCAACGATTACAGCACGACGGTACCTCGGACGTAGACACGTCGATTCCGGCGGACACGGGACCGTCTGTTCGACGGTTGGCGGAGTCCTTTTCAGGGCTTTCTACTCGCAGGTCCGCCAGCTGAGCGCCGAGGAGCGCGCGCCGCATGGCCCCGTGCCGCCCTGGCAATTTCTCCCGTGTTTGCCATAGTCCCGCCGCCCGGGAGGGGTTTTGATGCGACACGTCTTCGTCATGGCGTTGGTCCTGGCCACGGCAATGCCTGCCCAAGCCCAGGAAACTGAAGATGCGGGGGACCGCACGCCGACAGAAACGAGTTTCATCGCCGACATCAACGCGAGCCTCGCGGGCGTTGACGGTTGGGTCGGCGAGTGGGTCATCTCCCCGATGGCCGCGGTCCTCTTCTGGGACGTGGTGTTCTGGGACACCTCCGATTCCGCGATCGAAGAACGGGCCACCTCCGCTGGTCTGAGCGAAGCAGAGGCTCGAGCGATCGTCGTAGCTGGTGACGAAGGAGCCACGGCTTGCACCGCGACCGAGAAGCTCTCGGCGGGCGAATGCCAGGACGTTCTCTCGGGCCTCCAGCTGCCGATCATCGTCCTCTGGCTGGTCCTCGGCGCTGTCTTCTTCACGTTTCGCTACGGGTTCATCAACATCCGGGCCTTCTTTCACGCCATCCAGGTCACCCGTGGCAAGTTCGACAACCCCGACGACCCCGGAGAGGTCAGCCACTTCCAAGCGCTCTCGAGCGCGCTCTCTGCGACCGTCGGCCTCGGCAACATCGCCGGCGTCGCGGTCGCCGTGGCCGCCGGCGGGCCCGGGGCCGTATTTTGGATGGTCGGAGCCGGCTTTTTCGGCATGAGCTCGAAGTTCACCGAGTGCACCCTCGGCCAGCTCTACCGACAGGTCGACCCTCGGCGGCGGCAACATGTTCCAGGCCAATCAATCGGCGAAGCTGGTCGTGGGCCAGATCCTAGGCGCCTTCGAGGTCGAGTCCCCGGCCATCGCCGACTTCTCGATGCTCGTCTACGGGATCATCCTGGCAGCGCTGGTCGGCGTGGTCATCATCGGCGGCATCCAGCGCATCGGTGCGGTCGCCGGCTACGTTGTGCCGGTCATGTGCGTGGTCTATGTCGGCGCGGGGCTCCTGGTGCTGGCAGTCAACTTCGACCAGGTACCCAACGCCTTCGGTCGAATCATCGGCGAAGCATTCACCCCCCAGGCCGGCCTCGGGGGGCTCCTCGGGGTGCTCGTGCAAGGCTTCCGCCGAGCAGCGTTCTCCAACGAAGCCGGCGTCGGCTCGGCCTCCATCGCCCACTCCGCGGCCGCCACCGACGAGCCGGTCCGCGAGGGCATCGTCGCCCTCCTCGAGCCCTTCATCGATACCATCGTCATCTGCACGATGACCGGCCTGGTCCTGGTGATCACCGACGCCTATCTGCAGGTCGGCGCCGACGGAGAGCTCTTGGGTGACGTCGAGATGACCCGCTACGCCTTCGACTCGGTCATCCCCGGGTTCAGCTGGGTCCTCGCACCGGCGGTCTTCTTCTTCGCCTTCTCGACGATGCTCAGCTGGAGCTACTACGGCGAGCGGTGCTGGACCTACCTCTTCGGCACCAGCGAGAGGTCCTCGACGATCTACCGCATCATCTTCGTCGTCTTCGCGATTCTGGGGACCATCCTCAACATCGACAATGTCATCGCCATCAGCGACCTGATGATCCTCGGCATGGCACTGCCCAACATCCTCGGGCTCTTCTTCCTCTCCAACAAAGTCGGCGACGCCCTCCGGGAGTACTGGAACCGCTACAAATCGGGAGACATGGAGAAGGAAGCGGCCTCGGGCGCCGGAGCAGGTTGACCCGGGCCGGCATCGGCCCCGAAGATGGGAGACCTTAGCTGATGGCTCAAGCGTCTCCCACCCCGACCGGTCAGTCTCGGCCCTGCCCCCACTGCAGCGACCAGCACCCGCGGAAGTTCAGCCACTGTCCCCAGACGGGTCAGTCCCTGGCGACCGGCGTTGCCCTCGTCGGCCAAGTGGTAGCCGACCGGTACCGTGTCCTCGGTCTGCTCGGCGAAGGAGGCATGGGCGCCGTCTACTTTGCGGAGCACACTCTCATTGGGCGTAAGGTTGCCCTCAAGCGCCTGCACCCAGAGCTCGCTACCGACGCCAACTCCGTGGCGCGCTTTCAGCGCGAGGCCCGGGCCGCAGCGGCGATCGGTCACCGACACATCGTCGAGGTCCTCGACCTAGGTTATGGCGCCGACGGCGCACCGTTCCTGGTGATGGAGTACCTGAGGGGCCAGTCCCTCGCCGAACTGCTGCGCAAAGAGGCGCGCCTCGCGCCAGCCCGGGCGTGTCGAATCGTCGGCCAGGTCCTCACGGCCCTCGCTGCGGTGCACGACTCGAAGATCGTCCACCGAGACCTCAAGCCCGACAACGTCTTCCTCGTACGCCGTCGGGCTGACCCCGACTTCGTGAAGGTCCTCGATTTCGGCATCTCGAAGATGAACATCGACGACGACGAGGGCCTCAGGCTGACCAAGACCGGCGTCATGCTCGGCACGCCGTATTACATGAGCCCCGAACAGGCGCGAGGCATGAAGGTCGTCGACCGTCGAGTCGACATCTACGCCATCGGGGTGATTCTCTACGAGGCGCTCTGCGGCGAGCTCCCCCACCGGGCAGAAAACTATCACGCTCTGCTGCTCGAAATCCTCGCCAAGGCTCCAGTCCCCCTCGCCGAGCGCGCCCCCGGAGTATCTCCGGAACTCGCCGAGGTCGTGCACCGAGCCATCGCCAAGGACCCTGCCAAGCGCTTTCAGAGCGCGCGGTCGATGCAACTCGCGTTGGTGCCCCACGGCGCGAGCCCACCGGACGCGCCGCGCCTCTTCGCATCGAGTACCGGCCCAGAGGGCGGCCAACCCATCACTTCTCAAAGCGGGCTCCGGGCCGCCGGGCGGGCCGCGCAGACCGTTCGAGGCGTGGCGGATACCCCGATGGCCGGCGTGTCTCGCCCCTCTGGGTTCTCGCCGGCCCCGCACCGTTTTGTCGCGACGTCGTCCAACTGGGAAGACGACGGCCGGTCACTGCTGCCCAAGGACACCGCGCCCTATGCCTCGGATGCCTCAGGGTACCCCGCCCCGGCGATGTCCATCAGGGAGTCATCTGCCTCGTTCCGGGCCCTCCCGGAGGAGCAGACCGCGATACCCCGCCAGAGCGCCCGGACGGGGTCTCCGGGGAGCGCGCTGCGGGTCAAAGGGGCGCTGCTCCTCGCGGCCCTCGAGCACCTCCAATCCGTGCACGGCCCGGGCACGCGCACGAAGCTCATCGAGTCCCTCGCGCCCTCCGAGCGGGCGCCTCTCACGGGCATGCTCACGCCGATCGGCTATTTTCCACTCTCGGTGTACGACGCGGTCATCGCCGCCGCCGAGCGCATGTTCGGCACGGGCGACGGCCGCCTGGCGGTCTCCCTGGGCCAAACGGCGGCCGTACGGGATCTGCCGACGCTGCATCGTCACTTGATTCGTGATGCGACCCCGCGGGACGTCTTGCTGCGAATCCCCGAAATCTACGGCGCCTACCACGACCGAGGCACGGTCGAGGTCACCACGTCCCCCACGGGGCACCGAGTGGCCGTCCGGGACGCCGCCCCGGACACCATGCGGCATGCCCTCGCCATGAGCGGGGTCTACCGCGGGCTCCTCGAGTACACGGGAGCCCTCGATGTCCGGGCCGCGGTGCTCAGCTGTCGCTTCCGAGGCGACGCGGCGACGGTGACCTCTCTGCGATTCAAATGACCGCCATGCCCGTGCCCAATACTCACCCTGACATCGACCAAACACTCTGCGGAGAGCCCCTCGACCTCGCCGAAGGCCGCGCGAGCGCCCGCTTCGTCGCGACCGAGGCGATGGCCACCGACCCCCGGGGCCTCGTTCACGGAGGCTTCGTCTTCGGCTTGGTGGACCACGCGGCCATGCTCGCCGTAAACGACCCATTCGTCGTATTGGGCAGCGCCGACGTGCGTTTCATCGCGCCGGTGAGGGTTGGTGACGAGGTGATAGCAACAGCCGTCACAGTCCTCCAAAAGGGGAAGAAGCGCGTGCTCGAAGTGACCGCCACCGCCGGCGGCACCGAGGTCATGAAGGGCACGATGACGGCCTTCGTCTTGGACAAGCACGTCCTGGACGACTAAACAGGCGTGCCTTGAGCGCGATCCACGGCGCGATCTCGCCCCGCTCGCTGCGCTGCCTGCTCAGCTACTCTAAGTAGCCTGCGCGGGCTGCTCACGACCGGAACGACCTCGCTTGTGTCTCCCGCTCAATGCACCCCTGTTTCGATTCCGCTGCTCCGATGGAGCTGGGGTCAGCCGTTCTCCGCGAGGATGGCCTCGACCTCGTCGGGGGCCTTCGGGATCTCTGCCGTGAGGTTCAGGGGCGCATCGGCGGTGACCAGGATGTCGTCCTCGATGCGCACGCCGATCCCGCGCCACCGTGGGTCGCAGTCCGCGTCGTCCGCGATGTAGATCCCTGGTTCCACCGTGAGCACGTGGCCCGGGGCGAGGGGCCTCGGCGCCCCGTCGATGAAGTACGCGCCAACGTCGTGCACATCCATGCCGAGCCAGTGCGAGGTCCGGTGCATGTAGTACGCCTTGTGGGCGCCATCGCCGATTAGCGCATCGACGTCACCTTCGAGCAGCCCCAACTCGACCAGCCCGGTCGCGATCACGCGAGTGGCCACCTGATGAATGTCGTCGAGGGTCTTGCCCGGCACACAAAGCGCAATGGCCGCGCGCTGTGAGTCGAGGACGAGGTCATAGATCGCGCGCTGGGCTTCACTGTACTTGCCGTTCACCGGAAACGTACGGGTGACATCGGACGCGTAGTAGTCGAGCTCGCACCCGGCGTCGATCAACAGGAGGTCCCCATCCTCCATCATGCGGTCGTTCTTGCGGTAGTGCAGGATGGTCGCGTTTCGACCGGAGCCGAGGATGGAGTCGTACGCCGGACGCTCACACCCCGCCTTGCGAAAGACGCGATTCATCTCGGCTTCGACCTCGAACTCGTGAATCCCCGGTCGGGCAGCGCGCATCGCAGCGAGGTGGGCATCACGAGTGACCGCCGCCGCGCGCTTCATCGATTCGACCTCTTCGTCGCCTTTCACGAGTCGCAGCTCGTGGAGCGTGGCGGCGGGGTCGACCACCTCACTAGGCACCCGGGTCCCGAGGCGCGCACGGCGGCGAATGACGTCGAGGGCGACAAACAAGCGGTCGTCGAAGGCTCGGTCCCGGCCGAGGCGGTAGTGCACGCGGCCTACGTCCGCGAGGTAGTCGGGCAGGCGGCTCGCCAGCTCGTCGATTGGAAACGCGGCGTCGGCGCCAAAGGCTGAAACGGCACCATCGACGCCAGCTCGGGGCCCGTCCCATATCTCGCGCTCGGGATCACGGGTGCGCACGAAAAGCACCATCTTGTGCTCCGGGTGTTGGTTCGTCACGACCAGCACGCTCTCGGGCTCGTCGAAGCCCGTGAGATAGAAGAAGTCGCTGTCCTGGCGATAGGCGTGCTCGACGTCATTGTTGCGGATCGCGACGGGTGCGGCGGGGACGACGAGGACCCCGGGCCCCATCGCCGACAAGAGACGCTCACGGCGTTCGGCGAACATGGCCGGCAGAGTGCCGGCCCGTTCGGCCCAGCGCAAGACGTCAGCCGAAGAGCTCGCCGAGGCGAGGCCCAGCCATGTCCGAAGACCCCCCGAGGTCGGCGAGGAATGTCTCGGCGTCTTGCATGTTGCCTCGGACCGCGGCCGCCCGGATAGGCTCGGCGGCCCGGGGATTGCGGAACCAGTCTTCGTCGAAACGCTCGCGCAGGGCCACCGCCAGACCGAGACCGACGACGGTTCCCCGGAAGCGCGGCCCATGAGCCGCCGGTAGAACGACGGCGAGGCGGGCATGCGCGATGGGGACGGGGACCCCGAGGGCGCGCTGAAGGAGGGTCGACCCGGCCTCGGCACGAGTATCCGGGCTCTTCTCGGTCACTCGTGCGATGAGCGCCGCTGCCCGGACCCGAGCCAGCAGAATCAGAATCGCGGCGGCGGAGCGACCGACTACATCCGCTTGGTTGGACCCGAGCCCGCGGCCTCGGGTCAAGAGCACGCGGTCCGCGACGAGCTGCGACCAGAGCACGCCGAGGGCCCGGGGCACGCTGCCCGCGAGGGGCCGGCGTTCTTCGACAGGCAGTGCCGGCGAGACGAGCACGTGGCCGAGGGCACGACCGAGGGCATCGGCGGCGGCGAGCTCCGAAGTCACCCCTCGCTCGCGCCCCGCCTCGAAGAGCCGCACGTCATCGGGCACCGAGACTACCACCACCCTGCCCTTCGGGCCGGGGAACGGATGCGTACCCCCGGTGCGCACCCGCGCTCGGAGGTCCCCCTCGAAGCCGAGGGCCCGAATGTCATCGGCCAAGCGCCGAAAACGCCCCCCTCGGGGGACCGGCGCCCCCGCCGCTGGAGCCCGAAGCCCGCCGAGGAGTACGTGCAGCGAGCGTTCTTCGGGGGCGAGGTAGCGGCGCGCTTCCTCGGCGATGTCATCGGTCGCCGCGAGAAAGTCCCCGGCCTCTTCGGCGAGGTCCCCGCGTGGCGGCCCCGCGTCCGGCGGCGCCTCTCCCCCGCGGAAGACCGCGAAGCCCGCCTCGTCGGCGCGGTACCTCGCCGCTCCGAGGACCTCGCCGATGCTCTCGGCCCCCTGCACGAGGGCGCTTTGTGCGTCGGCGCGATTGTCACGGTGCTCAGAGGCGAAGGCGTCGAAGGCATCGTCGATGCCCACCTGATTCCTTCCGATCTTCACCCTCGCAACCGAGGCCGCCTCGAGGGCGTCACGCCCCGGAGCGAGGGCGAAGTCGGCGGCGGTCCGGGCCGCGTGGGCCCGAAGGGCAGCCTCGTTGATGTCGGCGAGGCCCCCTCCCCCAGCGGCGAGGGAGAGCATCTCACGCACCTCGTCGACGTCCCCGAACTTCCAATGGCGCTCGGCGACCGCCTCCTCGGAGTCGGCGCCCTCGACACCGCGGAAACGCCGATCGCGCTCCGTCGCTTCATCCTTGCGGTACGCCTCGAGGGCCCACCGCAGCCGCTGCAGAGGATTCGTCATCACATCCCGAACCGTACGCCCACGGCGAGTTCGACCCAGACGATAGGGAGTCGGTCCGCCGCGCTCAAGCGCAA
>JAFDCW010000283.1 GCA_019312705.1 Deltaproteobacteria bacterium | reverse complement strand
TCCCAATGGTCAGCGCCCACGTGGTCCTCGCCCCAGGGCACCATGGCGTCGAGGTCGCTCGCCGGGTGGGCACGCGCCTCGAAGCCGCCCACGGCATCTCTCACGTGACGGTCCAGCCCGAGGTCGCGCCCCCGGGCTTGGTGCAAATCCGCACCGACCCGCGCTGAGCGACCTCAGCGGATGCCGCGCATGCGCTCGAAGGTGCGCCCAGCGTCGTGGGACTCGACGACCCGGAGATCCCGGCCCTCCTGGGCGACAAGAACGACCCGACCATTGCGCGCCGCGAGCCTAGGCAGACCGCAGAGCCCCGTGCCGTCGTCGAAACAGGCGCCCACGATGCGACCGGCGTCGACAGCCGTCCCGAGCACCCGCACGCGAATTGCCCCCGCCGTCGGCTCCCGAGTCCACGCGGCGAGAGTCTCACCATCGACTCGAACCATGTCGAAACTGTCGGCCTGATCCACTGGCTCTTCGGCGGTGCACGGCTCGCCTTTGGCGCAGGAGACGACCGAGAGCTGACCATCCCCCCTGTGAAGAGCAAGCGACGCGCCGCTCTCATCGCACGAGAGCCGCAAGTAGTCACGTGAGGGGTAGCGCGGGTCGAGGGCCGCCACGCCGAGACCCCCGCCCCGGAATCGCTCGGTTACGTCTCCGTCGTTCTCTTCGATGACGACGATGCGCCGGTCCGTCGCGAGGGCCGCGTAGGACTGTCCCGCCCCGGATGAGCACGCCGCGATGAACGGCGTTTCGCCGTCGATGGTGGCGAGCTCTCGGGCATTTGTTGCCTCGGGTGCGACGTGGGCGTCGAGGACCCGACTGAAGAATCGAACGCCGCCCTGCTCGCCCCTCGTCGAATAGAGCACGCGGTCGGCGAAGAGGAGCGCGTCGTCCCCGGTGGCCATGCCGTCGAGCACGATCGATTCGGTGGCCGGTAGGATCGCCGGAGGCTGCTCGTCTTCGTCGTCTTCGTCGTCCTCGCCCATCGCGAAGCGCCGCACCTCCGCGCCGGTCCCCCCGTCGGCTACGGCGACCATGACGACCTCTTCGCCCTGGCTCGAGACGGTGCGATCGACACGGCCCAAGGCGTGGCCGGAGAGCCAGCGGGTGGCTGTTGGCCCCTGCCCCGCCACCCACTCGGCGACGCCGGTCGCGCGTTGGGCGCAGTGGTTCGGGTCTTCCCGACATACGGTATCGGCCGTCGCAAAGATCAGCACCGGCTCGTCGGACCCCGCCGAGGCGATCATGCCCCGGACGGCTCGGGGCCTACGAATGCGCAGGTACCGGGACCGCCCTGCCCCGACCCGAGTTCGGCTGAGCCCCCGGTGGTCGGCGGCGCGGATGAGAATGCCGTCGGCCCGGCTTTCGATTTGGATGACGGCATCGCTCGCGGCGGTGAGCGGCACCCGGGCCGGTTCGGGTAGCGTGACGGGGCCCAGGACGATCACCTCGTCGCGCAAGGGCGTCATGGGGTCGACCTCGCGGGCCATCTCCGCCAGCGCCGCCGCAAGGCGACCTACCGCATCGTGGGCAGCCGTGGGCACACGCCCGGTGGCCCCGCCCCGGGCCGCCGCGGTGGCCTCGAGTTCGGTCGCCACCGCCGCAGCCGCCCGTCGCACTGCCTCCTCAGCCGCTTTCACTCCTGGGTAGAGCAGGAGGGGGTCGCCCACGATGATCTCGTCGAGGAGCGGCGTGCACCGAGACGGCCACCCGGCGTCATCGCCGAGGTATCGGCTCGCGTAGGCCAGGCGATCCCCCCGGGGAAACGACAGCCCGGTCGCCCCGGAGGGTTCTCGCCCGTAAAAGCACGCCGCAAAACGGCCAAAACCCAAGCGTGCGTCGCGGCCCCGGATGTCGCCGCGGAAGTACGGCCAGACGACGAGGATCGCAAAAAGGGCGACGTGGGCGAGGAAGCCGAGCAGCCAGATCGTCTTTCTCCGTCTCCGGGTGCGGACGTACGCAGGATCGGTCCATTGCTCGTCCACAGCGGAAATCTAAACGAATTGGCAGGTCATACGTCCGGAACACTCGTGGGGCTTTGGTTGTCTCTGTCGATAGACCGCGGTAGCCGCCACCACCCTCGGGACCTATAATCCCTGTTCCGAGGAACTGTAAGGACCCCGAAAGCCCCGAATGCGTCGACTTGCCCCCCTGTGGAAACCCCTCGTTGCCCTCGCCGCCGTCCTCGGTGCCTTCACGATCACGTTCGTCTGGCCGGTAAACAACGGCCTCGACATCGACATCAACGCGTCGCCCCGGGCTCTCGCGGCGCGGAACCGTGAGCCCTACGACCTGACGCGGCGCGCCGTCCTGAACCGGGCGATCCTCGAGGTGAAGGACCACTACGTCGAGCCCGACCGGGTCCGGCCCAAGGCGATGCTGCTCTCCGGCCTCAACGCCATCCAGCGCTCCGTCGCCCCAGTCCTCGTCCACTACGAGCAAGACGCGCCCACCCTGACGGTGCAGGTGAACGACCAGCACCACGAGTACCGCGTCGACGACGTCAATAGCCCCTGGGCCCTGGCCAATCGCTTTCGCGAGATCTTCGCGTTCCTGCAGCAGAACCTCGAGGACGAGGACATCGACCTCCGGGATATCGAGTACGCGGCGGTCAACGGCATGCTGCGCACCCTCGACCCCCACACGGTGCTCCTGACCCCCGACGTCTACGAAGAGATGCGCATGAGCACGCGCGGGGAGTTCGGTGGCCTCGGCATCGTCATCTCGATTCGAGATGGCCAGCTGACCATCATCAAGCCCATGGACAACACCCCGGCCTCCCGGGCCGGGCTGCACGCGGGCGATCAGATCGTCAAAATCAACGACGAATCCACCCTCAACATGCCGCTCTCGGAGGCTGTGGACCGGCTCCGGGGCGCTCCCGGGTCTTCCGTCGACGTGTACGTCGTCCGCGACGGCCGCGGCGGCTTCACGCGCCCGCGTCGCTTCGAGCTCGTCCGAGCCGTCATCCACATCGACTCGATCGAGCACCGCATGCTCGGCGACGACGTCGGATACATCTCCATCAAGAGCTTCCAGGGCAATACCTACGAGGACATGCGCCGGGCGCTTTCGCAGCTGCATCGCGAAGGCATGCGGGGGCTCGTGCTCGATCTTCGGGACGACCCGGGGGGGCTCCTCGACCAGGCCGTTCGCGTCTCCGACGCCTTCCTGCCGAGCGGCAACATCGTGACGACCGCGTCGAACGACCCCTCCCAGAGGGACGAGAAGTTCGCCCGCCAGGACGGTACCGAGCCCGACTATCCGATGATCGTCTTGGTCAACGGGGGCAGCGCCTCGGCCTCGGAGATCGTCGCCGGCGCCCTCAAGGCCCACGACCGCGCGCTCATCGTGGGACAAAGGACCTTCGGCAAGGGGTCGGTCCAGGTCCTCTACGACTTCCAGGACGGCTCGGCCCTCAAGCTGACCATTGCGCAATATCTGACCCCCGGTGACGTGTCGATTCAGGGCGTCGGCATCGTCCCCGACATCGCCATCGATCCCATGACGGTAGACCGCGAAGACATGGACCTCTCCGTCAACAGCGCCTACCTGCGCGAGGCGGACCTGCGGTCGGCGCTCACGAGCGATCGCATCCGCGAGGCCGAACAGTCGGCGACGACCCTTCGCTACTACCTCTCCGGCGAAGAGCGTCAGCGGCTCCGGGACGCGGACCCCCAGGACCAGGAAAACGAAGAAGAAGGAGAGTTCCTCCTGCGCTTTAGCCGGGCGCTGCTCTCCGGGGCCCAGCGCTCCGGGCGCCGCGAGATGCTCAGCGATGCGGCGGCGGTCCTCGAGCGGGTCTCCGGCCAGGAGCTCGGCAAGGCGGTGACCGAGCTTCGCCGCCTCGGCGTCGACTGGAGCACCGGCCCGGACCTCGGCCCGAGCGAGGTCGACGTCCAGGTCACGACCAATCGCCCCGACGACACCGGCCAGGCCGGTGAGCCTTTCGAAATCCAGGTGCGGGTGACCAACCGCGGTGACCATCCCCTCTACCAGCTGCGCGCCCAGACGAAGAGCGACTACCGCCTCTTCGACGGCCGAGAGCTGGTCTTCGGGCGCCTCGACCCGGGGCAGACGCGCGAGTGGTCGACGACCCTCGGCGTCTGCGAAGGGCAGAATGGCACCCGCTCCTGCACGCTCCCCCGGGACGTCGCGAACCGCGCCGACGGCGTTCGGGTCGAGTTCGAAGAGGCCAACGGCAACGCGCCAGATCCGGGAGAGCTTCGGACCCGGGTCACCGCCCTGCCGCGCCCTCAGTTTGCCTACTCCCTCCAGGTCGCCGACACCCAAGGCAACGGCGACGGTCGCCTCCAGCGCGGTGAGCGGGCCAGCCTCTACCTGCGCGTGCGCAACGTCGGCCGAGGCCGGAGCTACGACACGCGCGCCAACCTACGCAACCTCTCGGGTCGCGGGGTCCTCCTCCGGGCCGGTCGGTTCAGCGTCGAATCGATGGAGCCCGGCGACGAACGAGTCGTCGAGTTCCAGTTCGAGGTGCTGTCGGACTTCGAGCACGACGAGGCCAAGCTCGAGGTCTCGGTCATCGATACGGATCTGCGCGAGTACGTCACCGAGAAGATCGACGTCGCGATCGAGCAGGCCTCTGGCGCGCCGACGGCGCGGACCGGGAACGTCAGCCTGGCGTCCGGCGCGACCGTGCGCGCTCAGCCCGATGTCGGAGGCGAGCCCATCGCTCGTGCCGACGGGGGAGCCCTCTCGGTCCCGGCCCAGGCCACCCTCCCCGGTTGGGTCCGCGTGGACCTCGGCGACGGCCGCCCGGGCTGGGTCGCCGACAGTGAAATCGGAAGCGGTTCCGGTGGCACCCTGGCGTGGCACGTCAGCCACATGCCCCCGCGCCTCGAGGTCGACTACGGCGGGGTGCTCGTCACCCGAAGCCCAACCCTCGCGCTCTCGGGCACCGCCCGGGACGACCAGCAGCTCCGTGACCTCTACATCTTCGTTGGCTCGCGCAAGGTCTACTACCAGCCCAATAGGGGCAATGGCAGCCAGACCGAAGCCTCCTTCGAGACCGAGGTCACCCTGACCCCAGGCATCAACTACATCACCGTCTTCGCCCGCGAGTCCGATGACGTCATCTCCCGCGAGACCTTCGTGGTGAGGCGCGACGGCCCCGACGGGGCCCTGATGGAAACACCCCAGTATGATGACCACGCGTTCGGCGCCTTCGACGACGTCCCGTAGCCAAGGCGCCCACCGCGTCTTCTCGCGCGGCTTGTTGGCTAGATGCCCAGGGTCGTGGCGAATTCGTCTGAGGACATCGCTGTGACGCGCTCTAGGCGGGCGAGGAAGCGGCGGTAGTCTTTCATGACCCGGGTGCCGCCGGCGTCTCCGCGCAGGTGGAAATCCGTGATTCGGGTGGTGGTGAACCGTGCGGCGGCGGCCATGGCCGAGAGCCGAAGGGCGTCGCGTTCGGCACCGGTGAGGGGCCGGGCCGCGACATAGGCCCCGGCGAGGGCCCGACCGAGTTGCACGTCGAGGTCGTCCCCCCAGCACCACGCCAGCAAGGTCACGGCGATGTCGTAGACCCTGGCCTCGTCGCTCGCGCTTTCCCAGTCGATGGCCGCCACGATCCGGTCCCCGTCGAAGCGCACGTTGTCGCGAAAGAGGTCTCCGTGGATGACGCCTCGGGGCAAGTCCCGGGGCAGGTCCCGCTCAACCTCGTCGAGGGCGCCCCTGACCGTGCTGATCACCGGAGTCAGCTGCGCATCGCCGGCGGCCGCGGCCGAGTCCAAGCGCTTCCGGACATCCATGGTCGTGAAGCGGCCCTCGCGGCGCTCGGGGAAGTCGTCGAGAGCGCGATGGGCCCGAGCCAGGAACGCGCCGACCGAGGCGGCCCGGGCGACGGTGACACCGGCCTGGCAGGTCTCGGCCCCCCCCACCAGCTCGAAGACCGCCGTGGGCTTGCCTTGCACGCGAACGTCACCCGGGGCGGGACCGGCGACCCGCACCGGCACCGGCAGCCCATGGTCCGCGAGGTGGCCCAGGACGGCCCACTCGTAGGCGACCCCGTCGCTCTCCTGTTCTTCGTAGATCCGGCAGAACCAACGCCCTCGTTCGGTATCCAGGAAGTAGTTCGAGTTGACGCTGCCGGCGGCTATGGGAGCAATTCCGCGCAATTGCCCCAATTCGTGGGCCCCTGCGATGCGCTCCCCATCTGCACTATCGAGCTTCGTATAGACCGCCATCCGAGGCGCGGGGTAGCACGCTTTACAGGGCGGGGGGACCGGTGGTATGCGCTGGACATAACTTGTGGAAACGGGGGTGAATTTTGGCTGCTAAAAAGACAAAAAAGGCTGTGAAG
>JAFDCW010001068.1 GCA_019312705.1 Deltaproteobacteria bacterium | reverse complement strand
ACGGTCAAGAAGGCCACCGGTTTGACGCCGGCGCGGAAGGCGACGAGTTCGAGGGCTTCGGTCGTCGGCGGATTCAGTTCGGGGGGCGTAGCCTCGTCCGAGACGAGGTCTGGGGGTACGAGGCCGAGGGCCCCGAGGGGGCCCGGTACGGCGGGGGAGGCGGCGAGGGCCCCGAGGCCCGGCGCGTTGACAGCCGGTGCGGCCTCGGCGAGCTCTTTGACGAGGGTTTGCACTGCGATGAGCTCGGTGATTCCGTCGCCCGCCCCCGGCGCCGCCGCCGGCGAGAGCAACTGACCGAGGGCGCGCTCGACGAAGGGCCGGGTGCGATAACGGCGGTCCCCGATGGTCTCTTCCGTCCCGGTCGCTCGCCACTCGATGGCCTGCCCGCCGACCTCGACGAGCGCTGTGAGGCGCGCCTCGCCTTCGGCGACGGTCACCCGCAGCTCTCCGCCGCCGGCCCCCAGGACAAACCGATCTCCTGTGCCGCTCACCTCGACGAGGCGCGCCCCCGGCGTCAGCCGAAGGGCGACCGCGAGGGCTTCGGCGACGAGGTCGATACGGTCCGCCGGGTGCCCGTCGGAAAGGCCCCGGATCTCGAGTTCACCGGTGATGCGGCCTCGGCTGGCCAGGGCCGAAGGCCCGCGAAGCGTGACCCACCCGTGGGCGATGCGGACCTGCGGCCTGAGTTCTATCGGCGCGCCCGGGGCGACGGGGGTTGAGCCGCCGAGACTCGCGTCCAGGGGACTCCTGGGCGTGCCGAGGATCACCCCATGGGCGCCCGCGCTGGCAAGAACGTGCACCGCCCGCGACGACTCCCGCGGACCCAGAGCGACGGCCCAGGCGTCTGCTCGCCCATGGCGCATGGCGTCCCGGATTCCGTCCGCCGACATCGCCTCGACGCGCTCCCCGGCGGCGAGGGCCGGCGAGAGCTGCACGGCGCGGGCCGCGGCTTCGGCCCGGGGACCCGAGCCGTAGATGCCGATGACGAGGGGAGCGTTCACGAGCCCTCCGACAGCCCCGGCGATGCCGCGTGTTTGGGCCGGGACTTCCTTTGCAGCTCCGCGCCCGACGCGCGAAGAGCGGCGATGGCTGCATCGGCCAACTGCATCGCGGCGGCCCCTTCCTGGGCGGTGCTGAGCACGCCGGCCCCGAGATCCCCCGCGCCGCCGTCGTTTCGGTCCCGCACTTCCTCGGCGAAGGCGGCGATCATGAGCTCGACATCGGAGCCTCGGCCCTCGACCTCCTCGGGCCCAGCTCCCCTGTCCAGGTGAAGCCCCCGGCCCCGGCGAACGAGGGCGGCGTCGTCCGTGCGCACATCGAGCATGTCTTCGGTCCCGCCGACCTCGAACCGGATCTCTCCCCGGCGGACACCGTCCCGCACGATGAGGCGCAGGTACTCCGGCCGGGATGCCCCACGGCCGACGGCCTCGATGCCGGATGAAGCGTCGAAGCCGGCGTGCACGAGGAGCCCCAGCAGGTGCACGAAGATCTCGTAGAGCGCCGCGGCACTCCAGGTCCGCGGCGCATCGGCGCTCGCGCCCGGCACACGACGGGTGACGCTCACGTCCGCGGCCGCCTCGGCTGCTCGCCGGAGTAGCGGCGAGAGCTCCGGCGTGGCGACCAGGTTGTGGGCCACGGCGATCAAGGTCTCACTTCTCGTTGCTTCGGCTCCCGTCGTCGTCTCCCGGACGAACTCCATCGCCGCGTCGAGAGAGTCGGCGAGGGGCTTCTCGATGAGAACCGGCACCTCGCGGCGCAGCGCCTCCCGGGCGAGGTCCAAGTGGGTCCGGGTCGATGACGCCACGATCAGAAAGTCTGGGTGTACGTCGTCGAGCATCGCGGCGACATCGGTGTAACGCGGCGCGTGGCCGAGTTCCGGGAGCACGGCAGCAGTCGCGTGGGGGGAGGCGGCCGCGGCGATGCCCGTGCGGTGCACGGCGCTCAGCGCCCCGAGCAGACGACGGGCCCGACCGCCCGTTCCGGCGAAGGCCACGCGGAGCGGGCGGGAG
>JAFDCW010001067.1 GCA_019312705.1 Deltaproteobacteria bacterium | reverse complement strand
GCCAGGTAGCGAGGGCGCCCGTGAGCAGCACCGCGCCCTCGAGCCCTTCAAGGAGCAGCCGTCGTGGGCTGCGATGGACGTGCGCCTGCATTTCGGGCCTCCGATCCCGCACGCTGAGTTAAGTGTGCGCGAACGCATCCATGGCAACAGGCGAGCCACCCTCGGGCGCGCCAGGGAAGTTCAGGATATCCTCTGTAGATGAAGTCTCCTCGTGTGTTGGTAGCTCTTTTCGTGTCCGGCGCCCTCGCCCTCTTCACCGGCTGCGGCGACGATGGGGGCGGCACTGGCGGCCCCGGGTCACCCTGCGCCTCGTCGGCCGAGTGCAACGCCGGCCTCAGCTGCGTCGACAGCACTTGCCAAGCTGCGGGTGACGCTGGCGCCGATACGGGACTACCCGACACCGGTACTCGGGACACCGCGCCGTCCTGTCCTTCCGCCGACCGCTGCGGGAGCGACTGCTGTGACTCTGCCGAAGAGTGCGTCGCAGACGCCTGCATGCCCATCTGTGAATCGGGGCTGCGCTGCGGCTCGGCGTCCACGTGCTGCGCCGCCGGCGACCTGTGCATCTCGGACGCCTGCACCACGCCGGGAGCTACCTGCGCCGACCCGATCGACTGCGGCGCGGACGAATACTGCGACTCGAGTATCGGTCGGTGCCTGCCGCGATTGGCGGGGCGCTGTGAGTACTTCCCGCCGGGGGGCGCAATCACCCCCGCCCAGCAGTGGCACTGGAGCGGCAGCACGACCGAGCCGAGCTACGTGCACGTGATGATGACACCGGTCGTCGGCGACCTCGACGGCGACGAGATCCCCGAGGTCCTCTTCAATACCTACCAGGCGGCCACTAGCTACAGCGGCCGAGGCGTCTTGCGGGCCGTCCGCGGCGACGACGGCACGGACGTATTCAGCGTCTCGACCCCGGACATATGCGGGGACTCGGGCATCGCCCTCGGCGACCTCGACGGCGACGGGTCGCCGGAGATTGTCACCACCGGGCCCTGCAGCGGAACGGGCCGCGTGCACGCCTTCGACGCGACGGGCGCCCACCTCTGGAGCGCCACCAACCCAGACGGTACGCCGCACTACTTCAACTTGGATTTCGGGGCGCCGTCCATCGCCGACCTCGAAGGCGATGGGCAGGCCGAGGTCATCGTCGGCGGCACGGTCTACGAGTCGGACGGCATGCTGCGCTTTGCCAATCGCCATACGGCCTTCGGGTGCTGCAGCCCCACGGCTCCGCGGTCCCAGGTCACGATCGCGTACAACGTGGACGCCGACCCGGAGCTCGAGATCGTCGGCTCCAACGTCGTGTGGAACTCCGACGGATCGGTGCTCTGGGACAACCCCGGAGCCCCCGAAGGTTTCATCGCCGTGGCCGACTTCTTCGCCGATGGACAACCGGACCTCGTCGTCGTCCATGAAGGGTCGCTCTCGATCTTCGACGCCTCCGACGGCACGCCGCTCTGGGGCCCGATCGTGCAACCCGGCGGGGGCCGGGGCGGTCCGCCCACGATCGCCGACTTCGACGGCGACGACTTGCCCGAGATCGGCGTCGCTGGCGCCGCCTCGTATTCGGTCTACGACCCCGATGGGTCCACGCCGATCCTGTGGAGCCAGACCACTCAGGACATGAGCTCGAATATCACCGGCAGCAGCGTCTTCGACTTCGACGGCGATGGTAGCGCCGAGGTGGTCTACAACGACGAGTGCTACATGCGAGTTTACGCGGGGGCCGACGGCACGGTCCTCGCCGAGGTGCCCCAGAACTCCCATACGCTCATCGAGTATCCGCTCATCGTCGACGTCGATGGCGACGGCAATACGGAGATCGTCTTCGCCGGCAACGCGGCGGTCGCGCGCTGCACCGCCATCCCCGGCTACACGGGCAACCTCGCGGGCATCCGCGTTTTCGAGGACGCGGCGGACAACTGGGTCGGAAAGCGGCGCGTCTGGAACCAGCACGCCTACTCGATCTCGCACATCCGGGAAGACCTCTCGGTACCGATGTC
>JAFDCW010000282.1 GCA_019312705.1 Deltaproteobacteria bacterium | reverse complement strand
GTCATCCCCAAAGGCGTCGCCTACGGTCTCGAGATTCTCGTCGTCCCACATGAGATTGAGGCGCTCCGCGGTCGGTATCGAGGCGGCGTTTCCGCGGGCCATTTCGGCGAAGTCGACGGGGGCGGGGGTTTGGTCGCTGATGCGCCAGGCGTGGAAGCGGTCGGGTTGCTCGACCCGGGCGTAGAGGTGCTGGAGGAGTTCCCGGGAGTCGACTTCGACCGCGAGGCCGAGGAGGAGCAAGGGCCCATCGGTCGTGAGAGAGGTGCTCAGGACTTGCCGGTCGGGCAGCACGACCGTCGCCGGGAAGCCCTGCGCCGAGTTCATCGGGACTTCGATGGTGGTGCGGGCGATGAGTCGGGCCGAAGCGCCGCCGCCCGAGAAGAGGGCGAGGATGAAAGCGGGTTCCGGCTCCCCTCGCAGTAGTCCGTCGTAGCCCCGGGCGAGCTCGATGCTGGTCACCGCAACGCGAAAGGGCCGGCCATTGCCGGAGCCCGGGGTCCGCTTCCGGCTCTTCCTGCGGCGTTTACTGCTCACGGGCCGAGGGTACCCTCGCGGGTACCGTTGGGCCACTCGTCACGGAGTAGCGGGGCTGCTCACCGAGAGGGTGATCGTCTCGGCCGGCGCACTCGGCGTGCTGTAGGGCGCGACGACGAAGTAGTAGCGTCGGCCACTCGTCGCGGAGAACGTGACCGTAGAGCCGACGCCTCCGACGGTGCCGGACGAATCGTCGTTGCAAATGACCTCGTCGACCGAACCGCACGACGAGGCGTCGTAGACGGCGAGCATGGTGTCCTCGCCGCTGACACTGTCGGCGGTAACGGTCACGTCGCCGCCCCACGGCGCCGTGTACACGTAGACGACGTCGGGGCGCACGGTTCTCGTGCCGCAGCTGAAGGGTGTGTGGTCCGCGGCGTGGCCGGCGAAGGTGAAGGAGGCAGACGAGGTGATCGGCATGGCCGTCGCGCAGCTCTCGCCGACGCCGGTGGTGGGCACCGCCTCACAATAGCGGCTCGGAGTGCAGGTCTCGTCCGAGCCGCAGCGCCCGCAGCTCCCGCCGCACCCGTCGTCTCCACACTCGGCGCCGCTGCAGGAGGGGGTGCAGGTCGAGACGCAGGACCCGCCACTACAGGCTTCGCCGTCGCCGCAGCCATTGTAGCACCCGCCGCAGTGGTCGAGGTCGCTCCGAGTGTCGACGCAGGAGTCACCGCAGGTCGTTCGCGGCGAGGCACAACCCGGTTCCGGCTCGATGCACGTGCCTTCCTCGCAGTATTGTTCATCGGTGCAGACGTTGCCGCACCCGCCGCAGTGGGCGATGTCGGTATAGATGTCGACGCAAGAGCCGTCGCAGTCGGTGAAGTCCGAGGTGCAGGTCCTCGGCGGGGCGCTGTCCGGGGTGCCCTCCTCTCCCGCATCTTCTGCAGCCCCCGCATCCGGGTCCGTGACGCCGCCGTCGTCCCCTTCGGTCGGGGTCGAGGCGCCTGTGTCGGCCCCTCGGCCTCGGGAATCGCCGCCCCGGCGACTGTTGCCACAGCCCGCAGTTGCGATGAGAGCGATGAGAGCGAGGGAGAAGATACTGAGGAGGGTAAAACGAGGCATGGGAGGCTCCGAAAAGGGCTGTTCGACTCCTCCTACGCGGTTGCTCACGGATCCTTCCCTTCTGGGGCGGTGATCGGACTCAGATCCCGTCGTCGCGCCCGCGAATCACGGCGTCTGCGTCGGTAGACCGGTGCGTGCTAGGGTCCAAACCTCGTGAATACCCCATCAGTTTCCGGTCTGCTCCTCGCCCTGACTTCCATGTCCCTGATGGTGGCCTGCGGTTCCGATGACGGTTTCGTCGACGCCTCGGCCGACAGCTCTCTTTCGGACGCTGGGGCAACGCCGGACTCGGGGCCGCTGCCCGACTCGGCCCCGCCCTCCGACGCGGATCCTCCCGCCGACTCGGGTACACCCAGCGACTCGGGTCCGCCGAGCGACTCGGGGTCGTTACCCGACTCGGCCCCACCGTCGGACGCGGCGGCGCCTGCAAACGGCGCCTTCCGCTTCCTGACCTACAATGTGGCCGGCCTCCCGGGCGTGATCTCCGGGAGCGACCCGGCCGTCAATACCCCCCTGATCAGTCCTCTGCTCAACGCCTACGACATCGTCGTCGCCCAGGAGGACTTCACCTACCACGCCGACCTGATCGGAGCGGCGACGCACACGTACACATCCGGGCCGGGACCGACCCCGGTCGGTCGAACCATCGGCGATGGCCTCGGACGCCTCTCGGTCTTCCCCTTCGCGGACTTCGAACGCCAGCAGTGGGACGAGTGCAATGGGATCTTCGGTTCCGGCACGGATTGCCTGGCCGGCAAGGGTTTCTCCATGGCGAGCCATGAGATCGCGACGGGGCTGACGGTGCACGTCTACAATCTGCACATGGACGCGGGCCGATCCAGCGACGACTACGACGCCCGGGCGGCGCAGAGCACCCAGCTGAGGTCGTATCTAGCGACACGATCGGCCGGCGCCACGGTGATCGTCGCCGGCGATACCAACATGAAGGATGCGGACGAGGCGCTCGTCGTCGAGCTTCTTTCGATGGCCGGATTGACCGACGCGTGTCGGACGCTCTCCTGCCCGGACCCGAGCGGCCACGACCGGGTCATGTTCCGCAATGGTCCCGACCTCGAGCTCACGCCGACCCTATGGCAGGAAGACGCACGCTTCGTGGACGGTTCGGGAGACGACCTGTCGGACCACCCCGCGGTCGGGGTGGACTTCGATTGGCGCCGCACCGCGGCGCCCTGAGGTCTATTGAGTTCTATCGGACCTGGGGCAGGCTCTTGTCGCTCGGGGCGGCGCCCTTCGAAGCACCGTTCGTCGGCGATGCGTTTTTCGGGGCGGCCTTGAGGAAACAGCCGTACTGCTGGTGTTCGTCGAGGCGGCAGGACCAGATGAGCTCACCCTCGTGCACCGTGATGTCCGGGCATCCGTCGCACATGTTGGCTTCGCCGTCGGCCATCATGTCGATGGGCTGGATCACGGCCAGGGACTGGAAGTGCACCTTCGGCGGCTTGCGCAAGGGGTGCTTGGCGAGGTCGACGGAGTAGTTGCCGAGGGCCTTCCGGGTGCCACCGTCGAATGCGGAGAAGCCGGCCATGATCGAGCGCCCCTTCGAGAGCAACTCGGGCGCGGTGTAGGCGAGGAAGTTGCCGGTGATGGCGTGGTGACCAACCTGCACAGCCTCCATGTAGTTGGGGCCGACGTAGCCGTACGTCTTGTCGGTCGAGGCGAGGCGCCCGGCGAGCAGCCACTTGAGGCTCTTCGGGTCCTTGGTTCCCCCGAGGTAGGCGCACGCGTCGTACTCGGGCTCGACTTCGCGAATCTTGTCGACGATTTCCTGGGCCATCAGCGGCTCGGGGTTGTCGTTCATGTCCTTGTAGACGAGCTCGGACTCGACCTGCATTTTTTCGCCCTGGGCGTAGAAGTCGAACTCCTCGGTGCGCATGGTGCGATAGAGGATGAAGACCATCGAATGCACGATGTCGATGTGCTTGCGGGACCACTTCACGAGCTCCGGCACGTACTTCAACGTGTGGCGGAAGACGGTGGAGTTGAACGCGACGCCGAGGCCGCCCTCGGCCGCGACCATCTCCGCGAGCTCGAGGCGTAGGGGCAGGAGCTCGAGTTCGTTCTTGTTCTTCCAGTGGGGTCGACCCTGGCTCGAGTCGACGTGGAAGGTGAGGCCATGGAGCCCGGCGGCCTTGAGCTCCCGGAGGAGCTTCTGATCGAGGGCGACGCCGTTGGTATTGACGACGGGCTTCTTGCCGTAGTCCTCACGGATCATGCGCACCGTCTCGACGATGTGCGGGTAGATTAGAGGGTCGCCGCCGGCGATCGAGATCGAGTCGACCTTGCGGTTGGCCGTGAAGACGTCGAGGTCGGCGCGTACCTGTTCGAGCGTCTTGTCGCTCTTGGGGTCGTTCCGCGAGTAGCAACCTTCGCAATAGATGTTGCAGCGCTTGGTCGGCTCGAGCCAGGCGAGAACATTGTCATTGAGCGACCACGGGAGGCGGTAGAGGTCGTTCGGGCGGACCATGGGAGACGTGTTTTGCACGCCGTTTCCTATCGGATTCAGGGTCGCGGCGATTGTCCTGGATCAACTGCTGTGGGGCGCCCACGCACGATGTGCGAGGACCGTCGCCGCCGAGAGGGCGACGAAGGCTCCGACCTGGTGGACCACGGCTACCCACAAGGCGACCTGGAGGACGACGGTGAGGGCGCCCAACGCGAACTGAACGCCCAGGACGACGAGGGCGCCGAGGGCGGCCCGAGTGCTCGCGTCCGGCTCGCCGTGGCGTCGCGCGGCGACCCACAGGGCTCCGCCGACGAAGAGGACCAGCCAGCCGAGGCCCCGGTGCAGGTAGTGGATGGCTGGGGCGTGGTGCATGAAGTCGTCGAGGAGCGTAGGCGCGGTGAAGAACGGTCCCGGGCCGTAACTGCCGTTCATATCCGGGAAGGTCGCCGAGACGACGCCGGCGTGGGTCCCGGCCATGAAGGCGCCGTAGAGGATTTGGAGCGTCAGGAGCGCGATGAAGCCGACCGTGGCCCAGCGAAACGCGGTGGAGGCGGGCCCGCCGACCGCATCTTCACGGCGCTCCGGGGGAAGGCCGAGGATGATCCAGAGGATCCACTGGGCCGTGCCGAAGGCGAGCAAGAGGTGAGCTGCGAGGCGGAAGTGGCTCACGTGGGGAACGTCGACGAGGCCGCTCTTGACCATGTACCAGCCGAGCAGCCCCTGGGCGCCGCCGAGGGCGAAGGCGATGCCGGTGCGCGCCGAAAGCGCACGGTTCATTCGGCGACGGGCGACGAAATAGAAGAAGGGCACGGCGAAGACGACGCCGATGAGACGTCCGACGAGGCGGTGCAGGTACTCCCAGAAGAAGATGGCCTTGAAGTCTGCGAGGCTCACCCCGGCGTTGACGAGGCGCCCCTCGGGCGAGGCCTGGTACTGGGTGAAGACCTCGGCCCACTGCCCGTCGTTCAACGGGGGCACGGTGCCCATGAGAGGGCGCCAATCGACCATCGATAGGCCTGAACCGGAGAGCCGCGTGATGCCGCCGATGACCACCATGGCGAGGACCAGGAGGTAGAGCACGATCAGCCAGCGGCGAACTCCCGCGAGGTTTTGGGAGCGATCTCCTTCGAAGGAGCGGGCCGCGATGGGCCCATCGACCACGTTCGACATCGGGGGCAGCGGACCGTAGCCCCCAGAGATTCCGAGTCAAATGGAGGTGAGGCTCGAGCGCCGGTCAGAGAGTCGCCCTCGACGCGAAGGATACGCTCAGCTCGCCGTCGAGGGGGAAGTCTACGAGCAAGATGTTCTCTGCGAGGATCGCCGTGCCGGCTGCGGGGACGACCAATTCGAGGGCCGCAAATCGATCGTCCGGGTCAGGCGAGCGCGCACCATCGCCATCATGGGTGACGATGGTCGGGTGAGTGACGGAGAGACCGTCGTCTCCGCCGTAGAGGGTGATGCGTGACATGTGCATGCCGAGGGCGACGCGCTGGGCCAGGAAGCGGAGCTCCGCGCCCGGAAGTCCTACGCCGTCGAGCTCGACGACGTTGTCGCCTTCGACGATCGTCTGGGGGGTCGTCTCGTATTCGCCAACGGGTGCCGGAGGACCCACGGGTGGGTCTTCTTCTCCCGGCTCCACCGCGCCGCCTCCGGCGGCGACGGAGCCCTCGAGCGTGATCCAGTCCGCGACGACCGCCTCTTCCTCTGGCTGCCAGGCGGGACCGCGGTGCACGCCCCAGGTGAGAATCGTGCTCAGGGTGGGGTCGCCGACGACGACGACGCCGCTGTCGAGGAAGCTGACGTACGGGTCGGCGAGGTCGATGAATACGGGAGCCAGGGCCGCATCCGTGTGGCAACCATTGCAGCGGTCGTCGAGGAGAGGCAGCACTTCTTCTAGAAATACCAGCTCCGGATCTGCGCCCTCGGGGGCCGGGTCGATGGGCCCCGGGGTATCGACGGGGGCTGGGGGTTCGCCGGCATCCGTCCCCCTCGGGGCGCCGCCCCAACCGGGTCCGGTGACCGTCGCCGCCTGACATCCGAGCCCGGCGAGGACCGCAACGAGCCCTGCACTGACCACCGGTACAACTTGTGATTTGACGCGCATACGGTGCAGCTCCCCATCACGAGTGGTGCCAACGCCGATCCTCGAAGAGATCGCGTGGTTTCACTGACCCGGGAGCATTTTAGGCTCTGATTTCCGGAACCTCGAGCGCTCTCGGTTCTTCGCCGGTGCGCGGCCGTGCCCCGTTTGACCTCGATCAATCTGCG
>JAFDCW010001066.1 GCA_019312705.1 Deltaproteobacteria bacterium | reverse complement strand
GGGCGGGTGGGCGCTCATCCGGTGGAAACCCTAGCAGGTATCGTCGAATCGGGCTGGTTCTCGCGCACAGCGACGCCGAGGAAGGCCCGTGCCCGCCGCTAGGGCAGGGCAGGCCCAATCGCGATCACGCGTTCTCGAGGTGCTCCTCGTTGACCCAGTAGGTCTCCTCGTTGTCGTCGCGGACGCCGAAGCGCCCCCCGGCGCCGGCGGTGTAGACGTCGCCTTCGAGGCCCGCGTGGGCACCGCCGACGACCCGGACGCGACTGCCCTTCTTGATCGCGTTCGGGTCGACATCGGCGGGGTCGATCTCCGGCGTGACGTCGTCCTCGTCGACCCAGTATTGGGAGCCATCATCGCCGCGGATGCCGTAGCGGAAGCCGCCCCCATAGCGGTTCGGGCCCACCCAGGTGATGGCTCCGTTGATGTCGGCTTTGCCGAGCTGGCGGGCAAAGACGCGGGCGCCCTTCTTGAGGAGGTGCAGGGATTCGTCGGACACGGCGAGAACCTGACCCCAGTGGGGGCCGGACACAAGGACCTTTGCCCGATTGTTCTCAGCTGATCCCGCGTTCCGATGAGATTGCGCCTTGCCCGGCCGCCGGGCCTCTGTTAGCGAAGCGATTCCGCGGTGATGGAGGCAATGAGATGAAGCTGGCGACCCTTTCGAATGCAACCCGTGACGGCCAACTCCTGGTGGTCTCCCGGGACGGTGCACGGTGCCTCTCGGCCGAGGGCATCGCCCCGACCATGCAGGCGGCCCTCGACGACTGGGATGCCGTCGAGCCGAAGCTCCAGGAGCTCTCGGCGCGGCTCAACGGAGGCGAAGGCGAGGCAGTCGATCCGTCGAAGCTGCACGCGCCGCTGCCCCGGGCTTACGAGTGGGTCGATGGCTCCGCCTACATCAACCACATCGTGCTGGTGCGCAAAGCCCGCGGCGCCGAGCCCCCCGAGACCCTCGAGACCGACCCCCTCGTTTACCAGGGCGGCTCCGGGGTGTTGCTCGCGCCGACGGCGGGCATCGAGCAGCCCAACGCCGACTGGGGCCTCGACTTCGAAGCGGAGATTTGTGTCGTCCTCGGCGATACGCCCCGGGCCACCACCAAGGATGACGCCTCGAAGTACGTGCGCCTCGTCATGCTCTGCAACGACGTCACCCTGCGCAATCTGATCCCGCCGGAGCTCAAGAAGGGCTTCGGCTTCTTCAACTCGAAGCCGGCGACGGCGTTCTCTCCCTTCGCCGTGACCCCCGATGAGCTCGGTGACGCGTGGCGCGACGGGCGCCTGCACCGACAGCTGATCACCAAGCTCAACGGTGAGCTCGCCGGTGACCCCCACGCTGGACCGTCGATGCACTTCTCGTTCTACGACCTGATTCAGCACATCGCCAAGTCCCGAGCCTTCACCGCCGGGACCATCCTCGGCAGCGGCACGGTCTCGAATGAGGACGAAGCCCGAGGCGTCTCCTGCCTCGCCGAGCGGCGCATGCGCGAGAAGATCGCGACCGGTGAGTTCACTACGCCCTTCCTGAAGGTCGGGGACCACGTCGAGATCGAGATGTTCGACGACGACGGGGGCTCCATCTTCGGCCGCATCGACCAGAACGTCGTGCCGGGTTGATGCAGCAGATGAACGCCACCATGAAGTCGACCCTCTACGGCTATTGGCGTAGCTCCTCGGCTTGGCGAGTCCGCATCGCCCTCAACTTCAAGGACGTCCCCTACGAGTACGTCGCGGTTCATCTCCTCGAGGAGGGCGGCCAGCAACACGGGGAAGAGTTTCGAACGAAGAACCCCATGCGCCAGGTGCCCCTCCTCGAAATCCGAGATGGCGCCGACACCATCCGCCTCGCCCAGTCCGTCGCCATCATCGAATACCTCGAGAAGCGTTTCCCGGAGCCGTCGCTCATCCCGGAAGACCTCGTCGCGGCGGCCAAGGCGCGGCAGATGGCCGAGATGGTCAACGCCGGCATCCAGCCCCTTCAGAACCTCCGGGTCCTCCAGGACATCGTCGCCCTC
>JAFDCW010000281.1 GCA_019312705.1 Deltaproteobacteria bacterium | reverse complement strand
CGAGTCTTGGGAGCCTTGGGAGCCTTGGGAGCCTTGGGAGCCTTGGGAGCCCTCGGTGGTCGCGCCGTCGTCCGACGTCTCGCCCTCTCCGGAACCGCCGAGGCCCGCCGTGCCGACGCCGAAGGGCGGCAAGACCCCGGCCACGAAGGCGACGCCGGCCAGAATTGCCCAGATGGTCAGGAGTATCAGGAAGGCCCTGAGCGCCATGAAGGTCTGCTTCACGGCGTGACCATACACCCCTCGATCGCGGCGCGCGAGGCTCGGTCTGTCAGGGTGCGGCGCGCCCGAGGATGGCGAGATTGCGTGGGCTCTCGTCAGCATCCCAGGCCACGACGATCCGGGTTTCGTGGCCCGCCTCGATGAGGGCCGCGGCGCGGTCGAAGACGATGGCGCGCTCGAGGACCCGGCCGAGGGGGGCCCGCGGCAGGCTCAAGCGGCGAATGCGCGGGAACTCGTGGTCCGCCTGGGCATCGACGGCTTCGGTCTCGGACGGCGTCGGGGCGCCCAGGCCGCGGTCCGACAGCGCCTGACCTGCGACGGCGGCGAGGCCGTGGCCCATTCGGCGCCGGTTGATGCCGCGAGATTCGTCTCCCGCAGGGCACGGTACGCCCCGGGCCTCGAGGAGCAATCGCAGGGCGTGGCGGGTGCGGCGCCCTTTCATGATGCTCGCTGTGGACTGCTCGACGCCGACAGCGCGGGTCGACAAGTTGGCCAGGCCGAGGAGGGCCCGGGGCACGACGAAGCCGCGCTCCTTGCCCAGAGTGGAGAGCGGCAACCGTGCCTCGCCGTCGACCTTCTGCAGACAGCACGACACCAAGAGCACATCGGCCTTCGCTTCGGCGGCGCGCTTCACCAGGAGGTCGCCGAGGTCACCGCAGGCGTGCAATCCGACGGCGAGCTCCCCAGCGTTGAAGTGGAGCGGAGTCACCCGACCGTCCCAGCGCTCGAAGGTCGTCGTGCGGTCTTTCCAGGTCCGGGCGGTTTCCACCCGCGAGGCGTCGCGGTCGAGGCCGACCGCCGGTGCACCGAGAGCGTCGGCGAGAGCCCGAGTCAGGTGTCCGTGGCCGGCGCCGACGTCGACGATGCGAGTCGGCTGCGAGAAGACCTCGGCGGCGAGCTTTGCGAGGGCGTGCACCTGCGCGCTTTTTCGCTTCGACGTCCGGCGCTTTCGTACCGCCTCGACTGGCGCCGGTGGCGGCCCAAACGCCTCGCCGAGGGCCTGGGTTTCCGCGATGAACGCGCGGAGCGAAGTCGGGGCGTCGCCCCGGGCGCCCACCACGGTGCCGAGCCCGAGGTGTTCGGCTTGCTCGAGTTCTTGGTCGTCGAGGCCGAGGAGAAACGGCGCCCACCCCCGCTTCGCGCACCAATCGGGAACCTCTGGGCTCGTCACTCGCTCGCGGAGAATGTCTGCGGCCTCATCGAGCAGGTCGAGGCTTCTCGCTAGCCGATCCGTGATCATTCGAGGCCGTCGAGGAACTGCGCAACCCGGCGACTGAGGGCTCCGGGGCGGTCGAGGAACGGGCTGTGACCCATGCCCGCGGGGCGCTCCACTTCGATGTGGGGCGGCAGGTGATCGCGCCAGAACCGGAGGTGCTCCTCGGGCAGGATCTCGTCTTCGGCGCCCCAGATGAAGAGGGTGGGCATGGTGAGGCTGGCAACCTCTTCGGGGGTCAGGGCATGAATCTCCGGGTCGACCGCTTCCAGCAATTGAATGAGCTCGGGTTTGCTGAACTTCCGGCGGACGCCCCAGGCCATCACGTGGCGGAGCGCCGAGGGCCGGCCGAGCAGTCGGTCGATGAACTCGAGGCCGCCCCTATGATCGCGGATGGCGAAGAGCTGCCGTAAGTCTTCGAGATGAGTTGCGGCCACCTGGGCCCCGGCGGGGGAGGCGAGCACCAGAGCTCGGACGCGCGATTGATGCGCGAGGGCATAGCGCACCGCCGCGTACCCCCCCATCGAGTTGCCGAACAACACCGCGGGTTCGTTGACCACATCGTCGATCGCCTCGAAGAGTCCGGTCAGGAGGTCGTGGGGATCGACCGGGCCCTGGGGCACTTCACTGAAGCCGTGGGCGGGCATGTCGAGGGTGACGATGCGGCTCACCTTCTTCTCGAGGCGCCGGAGCAGGGGGCGGTAGTGCACGCCGGAGGAACCGAAACCGTGCATGAGGACGAGCGGTGGCCCGTTGCCCGACCCCCGGCGCTCCATCGCGTGCACGGCGCCGACGGATGTCGGCACGAAGCGGCTCCCGTATCCGCGGAGGCGCAGCGCCGCCCGGGCAACGTGCTCGGCGGCATCCGCCATCAGTCGCCGATGTCGGAGCCAGGGTCTGGAATCAACGGGAGGCGGTCGTCGACCTCGACCTCGACGTCCATGTCGGCGGGCCGAACTACCAAGGCGCCATGCACGCCGTGGGTCCGCCCCCGCTCACTCCCACGACGCCCGAGCGCGAGACGCACGCGGTATTGGCCGACGTTGATGATGTGGGGACCCGATGCGTGGGGGGGCACCCGCCCGTCGATGAAGGCCACGGCGAGGGACCCGACGAGGCGCCGGGCCGCGGCGCCATCCGGCCAATCACAGATTTCGATCTCCAGCTCGGGATATTCCATCTGTCCGAGGCCCCGGGTCGAAGCCCAACCGTCGGCCTCGACGAGGCGCACGAAGGTCGCAGTCAGGCCCCGGGCCCCGGAGCTGATAGCGAGGGCCTTCCGGAGATCTTTGGTCGTGATGAGCTTCTCGGCGCGCTGCACGTAGATCCAGTCGGCTCCGACATGGGCGGCGACCTCTCCGGCTCCACGTCCGAGCCATTCGAGAGCTCCCTTGCGCGTTTCCCGGTCTTCGGGGGGCGTCATGGCGACCTCGAAGGCGCAGATGGCTCCGGGGAGCTGCAAGGTCTTCCTGCTGAAGCGCTGGCGAATCGGCTCCCAGGGGATGGGGCCGCGGACGCGCGCCAGCCACTCCTCGGAGGTGTGTCCGAGGGCGCCGTCCTGTCCGTCGAGGAGCAGGTGGGCGGTGGCGCCGAAGCGCTGAGTCCACTCCCGGGTGAAGCGCACATCGTCGATCTCCGGGTCCGGATCTTCGGAGAGGATCAATAGCCGGATCGTATCGTCGGCCGCGTCCGCCGTGGAGACGACGAGGTAGCGATCGCCCCTCGGCCGCATGAGAGTCACCGTCGAGAGTTCGCGGCCATCGGGCATCGTGATGAACTCGAAGACTTCGACATCGCCGTTGGAGAGCGGCCTCACGCCGCGGGTCTGGGCCTGAGCTTTGTCCCAGAACTTGCGCAGCTGGGTGACGGCCTCGGGGAGGCCCTCGGCCGCGCTCAGGTCGAGGAGCAGGTCGCGTTCCCAAGGGGGGCGTGCTCCCCACGCCATCGACGCCCGGACGGCCTCTACGTCTCCGTCCGCCAATGCGCGTCGGTGGTCGTGGAGGGCATCCACCACCGCGGACTCCGAAAGCGTCGGGCTGGGCGGCGATGAAGCGCGTTCATCGAGGGCGTGGTCGGGGGGATTGCTCATGGTCTGACGGGGAGCGAACCGCTCGAGCGGTCACGTCCCCGGATCGGTACATGGATAGTCCATTACCAGGAACTTTTCTGGCCGCTCGATGGCAATCACCGGCCCGGTGAGTACCGAACTATCTCCGTCGAAGATGATGCGCTGGCCGGGTGCGGGCAAGCCGCCCTCGGCTGTGAGGCTCCCATTCGCCAGGAGGGTGACGGCTGCCGCGACGCGGCGCTGGAGCGCCCCATGGTCTGCCCTCCACTCGCCTGAACGGCGGTCCCGGACCCCCACGCAGCGATCTCGCCGTAGGTGGTACTCGGTATTCTCAGTCACAAATACCTGGTGGATGCGGCGTTCTTGTTTAGGGCCCATTCGGACTCCCTCCGTTGCGATGAACCACTGCAAAGGCGGTGCCCGCTTGCGGCGGGGGGAATCACCAATGATTACAACCCGGCTGTCCCATCGAGGTGACTGCTCCGGTCCCTCGGCGGCCACTCCCGCGGCCACTCGGGGTACGCTCCGGCGCCATGACGGACTATCTGGTCAACGGAAGCGCGGCGCGGCTCTCTCAGCTGATCGAAGAACGAACGGTCCCCGGCGCGGACGTCAAGCGCATCGATCGGAGGATCTGGGACCTCTTTGGAGAGGACTGGACCGTGATGTTCACGGACCTCGCCGGCTTCTCTCGGCAGACCGCCGCGTTCGGGATCGTTCACTTTCTCCAGGTCATCCACGAGCAGAAGAAGCTGCTCCTGCCGATCATCTCGGACCACGACGGCATACTTCTGAAAACCGAGGCGGACAGCCTGCTCGTCGTCTTCCGGCGTTCCGCGAGCGCCGTACGTTGCGCCGTACAGATGCAGCACGCTTGCCAGAAGGTGAGTGACCGTCGCCTCCCGGAAGAACAGATCCTCCTTTGCGTCGGCATCGGTACGGGACGCATGCTGCGCATCGGGGATCGCGACGTCTGGGGCCAGGAGGTCAACGCGGCGGCCAAGCTCGGCGAAGATACGGCAAAGGCCCATGAGATCCTGGTAACCGAGGCGGTGCGCGGGGCGTGCGCCGATCTCGACGGAGTGTCCTTTCTGGATCTCGGCCTCGCGGTTGCGGGCTCGGCGCAGAACTACCGCGTCAAGTATCGCTGACGGGCTGCTCGCCCTCGATGTCGAGGGCGAGGATCCACTGGGCGATGTCCCGCCACAAGAACCGGCTCTCCGGATCGGTCACCAGGCCCATGTGATCGGGGGCGCCTTTGCCTTCGAGGATCCGGTGGGAGAGTCGGCATCGCCCCATCGTCGCGGCGAAGAGAGCAACCGACACAGGTCTCGCGAGCAGTTGATCGTTGGCGCTCGAGATCACGAGGACCGGGAGCACCGCCTCTCCGAGGGCGCGCACGTAGTCGTCGCATCCGTCGTCGCTGGTCAGCTCGTCGCTCAGCCAGAAGCGCACGAACCCGCGCAGGTAGGACCACGGCTCGGCAGCCACGCCCATGCGAAATAGGCGGCTGTCGAAGCTCCCCGTGGGAGCCGTCATCGCGGCCATGGCGCCGAGGGCCAACGACTTCTTCATTCGAACCCGGCGGCTCGGCTCGAAGCGTGGTGCCCAGAGGTTGGGCGCGAGGCCGACGATGGCGTCGGGGGCCGTCGCCCGGGACAGGCCCGCCGCGATCATCGCGGCGTGGCCGGCGAGGCTATGGCCGACGACGGTCACGGGGAGGTTTGGGAACTTTAGCCGGGCCGCCGCGACCATCGCCGGGATGTCCTGACGTACGAAGTCGTCATACGAGTAACGGGCCCCGTCGAGGGCGTTGGGACCGCTCTCTCCGTGGCCTCGGAGGTCGAAGGAGAGAACGGCGATGCCCGCTTCGGTGAGCGCGCTCATCAGCCCCTGGCCCCGGGGCCGGTCCATCGTGCGGCGGTCGACCATCATCGCGTGGCCGAGGACCGCCACGGCCCGCGGCGTCGGGGGGACCGATACGTCGGCGACCAAGGCCCAGCCATCGGCGGTTCGGGTCGTGAGGGTCGACCCGGTCGTGCCGTTCGTCTGCGGTTCTTTCGCCAACTCTTTCGCCAAACCTCACACCCACTCTTCTGCCTCGGCGCAGGTCCAGGGGCCTCCCAGAGCATCCCAGGACCTGTCCCGTTGACAGCCCTTGCCGCCCCCGACTATGCCTGGCCCGAGGACGCAACGCATGACCATCTACACGGCGGAGATCGAACTCTCGACGGACCAGCCGCGACAGATGATCGACATCACGGCCCGGGCTCGGGCTCTGGTGAAGGAGTCGGGGGTCAGGACCGGGATTTGCTCGCTCTACGCCCACGGCGCGACCGCGGCGATGATGATTCAGGAAAACGCCGATCCGAACATCTCGGTCGACGTGCTCGCGTGCCTCGACGGTCTCATCCCCGACGGCAAGTGGCTGCACGACCGCATTGACGGGAACGGCGCCTCGCACATCCAGGCCGCCATCGTTGGCCCCACCGAAGTCATCCCGGTCCGCGACGGAGACCTGCATCTGTCGACCTGGCAAAACGTCTTCCTCTGCGACTTCGACGGACCGCGCAATACACGGCGGGTCATCGTGACGATTTTCGGGGATCCGTGAAGCGCTTCGCTTTGCGTGGCGGCTCCCTTCGCCTGCCCCACTTCGCCGGTCTGCTTTTCATCGGAGTCCTCCTCGGCGCCCTCGCCGGAAATCTCCTCGGTGCTCCGGTCTTCGCTCAGGCGACGGGCCCCGCGCCGGACCTCCCACGGATCCTCCTTTCTGGAGGCAGCTACTCTGTCGACGTCGCGCTTTCCGCCGAGGCCGTCTCCAGCGGCCGCTCCG
>JAFDCW010001065.1 GCA_019312705.1 Deltaproteobacteria bacterium | reverse complement strand
GACCGCGGTATCTCCCTCGAGCGCGATCCAATGCGGCGCGTCTCGGGTGACGCCACGTGCCTGCGCACCTCGGAGTGCGCCGAGACCGAGACCTGCACGCGGCTCTACCGCTGCGCCTCCCGCTGCGACACCTCGAGCGACTGCCCCGCCGAGAGCTTCTGCGGCCCCGACATCGCCGATGGGCGCGGGTGCTACCCGAGCGTTTCTTGCGATTTGATCGGCCAGAACTGTCCCAACGGCACGGCGTGCCTTCCCATGGAGAACGGGGCGACCTGGTGCGGATCGGCCGGGACCGCGGAAGTGGGAGAGCTCTGCGACGGGTCCTCCCCCGCGACCCTCTGCGGGCCGGGCGCACGGTGCAACGCCAGCGCCTGCGAACAGATATGTGCGCTCTCGGGCGGCGCGTGCCCCGTCGGACAGAGCTGTGTGTCGCTCGAAGCCGACACGGGCGTCGCCGTCGGCGCTTGCCGCTGACGTCCCGTCAGGGCGTGGGAGCGGGAAGGGGCGGCACCGGGTAGTCGACGAAGATCTCGTTCACGCCGCGCACGATGCGGTCTGCGGGGGCGTCCCCGCAACCGAGCACTCCCTGAATCACACCGCCGAACACCGCCTTCTCTTCCGTCGGGTCTGCGAGCCCCACGACGACGGTCCCGGTCCCGTAGGTCACGACGACCGGCTCGAGCCAGGCGCAGGAGTCCCAGACGAAGCCCCAGAAGCCCCACATGTACCCCGGCACGCACTCCCAGACGACGCCGTTGCTGGACTCCGTCACCGCGAGACTGAAGACGACGACGTCGGGGTCCGCGGACGAAGCCACCTCGGAGAGGCCGCGGGCGATGAGCTGGCTGCGCACCGCGTCGTTGGCGGCGGCGAGGTTGGTCTCGGTGTCGGCCGGCAGGTCTTCCGGCAGGTCGTCCGGATAGTCCGGCTCCGCCAGGACGGCGAAGGTCTGGATCATCGAGAAGTCGGTGCCAGGGTCGACTCGGCTGATGGCGACGTCGTTGCACTCGGGGTCGTTCGAGCAGCCAGCGGCGACAATCACGGTCGCGGCGCACAAGAGGGCTAGGAAAGCGAATCGCATGCGAGGTGCATAGCACGCGAACGACCTGCACACCTGTTGGAGTCGAGCCGGGTGGTCCAGCGAGTAAGGCTACTCACTCCCGGTACAATCGGCGTTTCGCACGGGCGAGGGCGAGCAAAGAGAGGGCAAAGCACGCGAGCAGCGCAGGGGTGCTGCGCGTGCCCGGGGTTGCAATCGCGCAACCGCCGCTCTGCGCGTAGCGGGAGGCGGACCCGGTGGTTCGCGGGCTAACGTTGCCGGCCGAATCGATAGCCTCGATGGCGACGAAGTGTGGTTGGCCGCCGTGCAGGCTCACTGTGGGGTTCGAAGCGGGCACGACGGCCGCGGGAATCGAAGCGGTGCGAACGGCATCCTCGGACCCTCCGAAGTACACCGCATACGAGAGATTCCCCGGCAGCGCCCTGTCGTCGCTCGCTGCCTCGATCTCCAGCGCCAACTCGTCGAAGAGACCACAGTCTCCCGATTCGTAATCGACCCACACCGCGTCGAGCAGGGTCGGCATCGTTGGCGCTACGTCATCTACGAAATCGCCGGTCCTGAAGCGCATGCTACCGAGCTCATAAACCTCGTCAGGCGCCAAGGGCTCCGCGGTCCGAGTGAACCCGCCCGAGCCCAAGGGGCCGGACTCGATAGGCACGGTTTCCAACACCTCACCCGATTCACGGCGCAGCTCGAACGGCTGAACGATGACCGCGTTGAGGGGCATCAAGATGGACAGCGAGTTGTCCGCCCAATCGAGACCGAGGACGGTTGGTCCCTGCACCCCCGACGCGGCGCGGCTGCAGGCGAGGGCGATGTCGTGGGCGGAGTAGATGGAACAGACGATGACCCCGACGGCAAAGACCTGCAGGAGTACCTGTCGGGCTCGGGACGGTCCGAGTTCATGAACCGTTTCGGGGCGGGGCGCGTGGGTTTCTAGGAGGGACATAGATTG
>JAFDCW010001064.1 GCA_019312705.1 Deltaproteobacteria bacterium | reverse complement strand
CGAGGAGGGCGTTGATGTCGTGGCGAATGAAGCCCTGATACGGGTCCGGGCCCCAGTCCCACTCGGTGCCGGCGACCAGCCAGGTTCGAGATTCGAGGAACGACGGTTGGCGAAACCGGGCCCGGACGTTGGCGCCAACGTGCGGTTCGTCGATCCCTGGGAACTGCTGCTGGAAGATCAAGCGAGGGCGCCCTTCGAGGCGCAGACGCCGGATGCCGCCCAAGAAGTCACGAAATTCGGCGAACGCGAGACCGTGCACATCCCACTGCGGGATCGATTGGGTCTCGGACCCGAGGAGGTTCAGGACGCCCGCTTGGATGCCGACGCCAAGGCCGTAGCGGAAGAGGCGCCCGGGGACCGCGCTGACTTCGACGGGGATGACACGGTCGGTGCGGTCCTCTGGGAGCTTGGGCTCGACGGCGACCGAGGCGAAGGCCCCGAGCACGTAGATGGCGCGCTGGGCTTCGGCGACCGCCTGATTGCTGAACGGGTCGCCGGCGTCGATGAGGGCGGCGGCGATCACGACGTCTTCGTCGAGTTCGCCGTTGTCGACGACGGTCACCTCGCCGAAGACACAGGGCGGTCCGGGATCGATCTGAAGCCGAATGTCCGCGGTGTGATTGACCGGGTCGATGTCGATCTGACCTCGAACCTGACCATGGGCGTAGGAGCTATCGGCGAGGGCGATGGCGACCGTGCGTTTGGCCCGGTCGTAGATGGCCTCGTCGAAACGGTCGCCGGTCTCGAGTTCGATGGCGTCTTCGATCGCTGCTCGTACGTCGTCGGGGAGCTCGTGGTGTCCTTCGAGTTTGACGCTGCGGATGAGAACCGGCTCACCTTCGGAGACCCGGATGGTAATGTCGACTTCGCAGTCTTCTTCGCATGGTTCGAGGTTGGCTTGCTCGAGCTCGAAGTGGCTCATCGTCGCGGCCGGAGGGGTGACCTCGGAGCTGAGCACACGCGCGTCGTAGAAGCCGCGGGCGCGGTACCAGCGCTCGATACGCTCCGTGTCCCGTTCGAAGGTGGAGCGGTCGAAGATTGGCCAGTCGGTCCAGGGCCAGCGCCAGAAGCGCATAGCCACTCGGCCCGCGTCGAAGGGCGGGACGCCGCAGGCGGGGTCTGGGTTGGCGCCGAGGTCGAGGCGGAAGGCGGGGCGCTCGTAGGTCGCGAGGCAGTTCGCGATGGCGCGTTCGTCCATCTGCTCGACGCCCTCGATCTTGACCGAGGAGACAGCGTAGCGGCCGGCCGGCACGGTGGCGCAGCCGGCCACGAGGGCGAGCGCCCCGAGGCCGGCCCAAAGCCTCTTTGCCCCGCGGCTCGCCACCGCCGGATCCTACATGATTACGGAGAGATTACTCAGGACGCTGCACACCCCGGACGGCTCGGAACCGGGACATGTAGGCCATGAGCGCGTGCATGTTTTCGGCGGACAGGCGGCCGGGGGGGATCGGCCGCATTCGGCCCGAGCCGCGGCGGATTTGTCGCTCCATGCGCGCCACGGGCCAGCGGATGCCTCGGAGGTTCGGGCCGATGTCCTCTTCGCCGCCGGGATGGCAGTTGTCGCAGCGTCGCCGGAACCACTGGCCCCCGAGGCGGACCCTTTCCTGCCAGGCCTGCTGGGGATCTACCGGCACGCCGGCGTCTCCGGCGTCTCCGGCGACGCCTTCGCCTTCGGCCGTCTCGCCTTCGCCCTCGCCCTCGGCCGTCTCGCCTTCGCCTTCCGTTCCGGCTTCTCCGGCGTCGGCGGTCGCGTCTCCCTCACAGGGGGCGCCGCCCTCTGCGCACGGGTCGAGGTCGGCGTCATCGCCGCCGGTCTCTGCGACGTCACCGCCGCTCGTCCCGTCCGCACCGGCTCCCTCGTCGGCCACGTCGGCGGTTCCGCCTCCGCAGGCGGTCAGCGTGAGCACCAAGAGCAACCGAAGAATTCCCGCGTGCCTCATCTGTAACCTCTCCATCGTTCGTTCCATATGTCCGCGCACGACAACTAGTGTCACAGCTGGGGCGGATGTTACGCTCCGGC
>JAFDCW010000280.1 GCA_019312705.1 Deltaproteobacteria bacterium | reverse complement strand
CACCGGTGGAGCTGGTTCGAGCTGGGCACGGTGTTCGCCGCGGGCCTCAACTTCATCGATGGGGCGGAGCAGATGCGCTTGTACGCGGCGCTGACCCCCCGGGCGGCCATCCCCATTGCCGACCTCGGTTTCCTCGACTTCGAGATCACCTATGGCGTCGGAATCAGCGGCGAGATGAAGCTCGCCGACGACTACCTGCTCATGCACGTAACCCCCGCAGAGATCGGCCTTCTGGTCTGGGACCGGGGGAGCTGGCATCTCACGGTCTTTGGCAGCCTTCGTATCTTGGTCGCCAGCTTTCGCATGGATGGCCTCGTCGGGCAGACCGGGGCGATCTACCCCGAAGTGACCGATGCCCAAATCGCGAAGCTGGAAGAGCGACGCTTCGGTTTCACGGCGGGCATCGGCTTCACGAGGGAGCTCTGATGCGGAGCGCTCACGTCTTCGTCGTACTGGCCGCCGTCCTTTCCTTGGCCCTAGTCACTCTTTCGACGACGCCGGCCGCCGCGAAGGAGACGGGGCTGCGCACACCATCGGGCCGGACGATCTACTCCCAAGGGGAGACCTTTGAGAGCGCCGTCGATCAACGCACGCGCTTCTTGATCATCGAGCTCGCGACCGGCATCCCTACCGAGGGCAACCTCGCCGTCGGCCTCGGCCTTCTGGTTCCCCGCGTCGGCGGCCTCGAGCTCTGGGCCCACTTCGGCCTCGAGGCCAACCCTTCGCTGCGCTACAGCGGCGGGGCCCGGTACGTATTTGCGTTCGGCACCTTTCGCCCCTACCTGGCGGCCGGCTTCACCTTTGCGGACCTCTACGCCCAGGGCAGCCTCTCGACCCATCTCTTCGCCGAGATCGGGCATCAGTTCGTCGTATTCACAACCTACCGCATCAGCCTGGGCGTCGGCTTCCGGGGCGTTCTCGATGTCTGGCTCAAGGGCAACTCGCCGCACCTCGATGGAACGACGGACCCCGTATGGGTCCAGGAGCAGCTCGACTCGGCGAGGGGGTTCTTCCCCACGCTGGCCCTTCGCTTCAGCCGCGCGTTCTGAGCGTTGCCCGGTTGCCGGGCAGACCCCGATTCGCCCCCTGGCCCATTCGCGACTACGATCGCCGTTCCGTGGGCGCCCCAGCCAAACCCCGGCGCATACAGCGCCTGTCGATACCGAACCGGATCTTCCTTGGCTTCGCGCTGCTGGTCGTGTCCTTCGGGGGGGTCTCGGCGGCCAGCGTGGTCCAGCACGACGATACGGCCCAGACGCTCCAGCTCCTTCACGAGGGGTACCTGCCCCTCGCCCTCACCGTCGGCGAGGCAAAGGTCACCCAGGCCGCCTTCGGAACCGTCCTCGACCAGGTGATGAGCGAGCGCGACCCGACGGCGACCCGCAACTACCTGCAAGCCGGCCGACAGGTCCGACGGACGACCATCCGCCGGGGGCTCCAACGCGTGAGCCGCGCGGCCGAACTCGAGCCGGGGCCCCAGGACCGGGCCGCCCTCCGAGCGACGCGCGGGTCTCTCGAGAGCGTCGCGGCCGCCTATCGCGAGATCGACGCCCGCTACGACCAGCTCTTCGAGGCCCTCGACGACGAAGATCAGGAGCGCGCTCGCCAGGTCCTCGACCAGATTCGTGATCAGGAGCGCACCGTTCAGGCGCTGCTTCGGGATGCCCAGGGCACCGTTCAGGAACGCATCGCGCTCCTGAGCGCCGAAGCGGCGGAGCGTGAGCGGCGGGCGGCGGTCCTCCTCGGCGCGCTGACGGGCCTCGGACTGCTCCTCGGCCTCGGGGTCATTTTCGCCGTGCACCGAATGCTCACGCCCCTGCCGCAGATCATGGATCGCGTCGCCGCGGTTGCCCGCGGTGACCTCTCGGCCAAGCTCGAGCCGCGCACCGACGACGAGCTCGGGCGCCTGGCGACGGAGTTCGAACGCATGGTCGAGGCCCTCGGGGCCCGCGACCAACGTCTGCGCGAAGCCGCCGAAGCCGAGCTGCGCTTGCAGCGCATGCAGGAGCAGATCGTCACCGCGCTTTCCGCCGCGGTGTTGGTCATCGACGCCGAAGGCCGGGTGCGGACGGCGAATCCCGCGGCCGCCGTGGTCCTCGGGGTGGCGATGGACGCTGTCGGGGAGCCCCTCGCCGAGTCGGGGCTCTTCGAGCACGTGCCGGACCTCGAAGAGGCGATCGCGCGGGTCGAGGGCGGGGCCCCGCGCGCCACGCTCGCGGCCGTTCCCGCGGGAGCGGCGGACCTCGATGGAGATGCGGTGGTCAACGCCGTCGTCACGCCCTTCGCCGGCGCCGACGGAACCGTCCTCGTCGTCGCCGAAGACGTCACCGAAGAACTCGCGACGAAGGCCCGCCTCATTCACACCGAGCGCCTCGCGGCGATCGGCAGGATGGCCGCCCACGTCACCCACGAGGTGCGCAATCCGCTCTCGAGCATCGGCCTGAACGTCGAGATGCTCGAAGAAGAGCTGGAGGGGGCGGGGCCCGAGACCATCGCTCTGATGCGCGCCATCACCCGGGAGATCGATCGTCTCACGGGCATCACCGAAGAGTACCTGCGTCTCGCACGGCTGCCTCAACCGCACCTCGAGGCCGAAGACCTCGGCACCATCATCCGCAGCGTCGCGACCTTCGTCGGTCGTGAGATGGAGGGCAGCGGGGTGTCCCTCGATGTGCGGGTCGCCGAGGACCTGCCTCAGGTAGCTCTCGACGAGCAGCAAATCCGCCAGGCGCTCTTGAACCTCCTGCGCAACGCCCGGGAGGCGATGCCCGACGGGGGGCGGGTGGAACTCGAAGCCGCAGGCTCCGGCACCGGAGTGACCTTGACCGTGAAGGACCAGGGCCAGGGCATCCCCGAGGCCCAGCGGCGCCGGATCTTCGACCTCTTCTATACGACCAAGGAGCGCGGCACCGGCCTCGGTCTTCCGCTCACCCGACAGATTGTGGTAGCCCACGGCGGCACCATTCGATGTGAGGGTGGCCCCGGCGAGGGCACGACCTTCGAGCTGGTGTTTCCTGCGGCGAGGGATGTCGGGACGGCCCACGAGCCAGCCGCCGAGACCCTCGGCGCTCACCGAAGCGAATAGAGGAGACAGTTTCATGAGCACGACGCGCCACGATGGACGCGGGGCCGACACCCTTCGGCCGACGAAGATGGAATTGGGTTTCCAGCGCTTCCCCGAGGGCTCGGTGGTCTACCGCTCGGGCGATACCACGGTCCTCGTCGCGGCGAGCGTCAAAGAGGGCGTGCCCCCGTGGATGGGGGGCAAGGGCAAGGGGTGGACGACGGCCGAGTACTCGATGTTGCCCCGGGCGACGCCGCAGCGCCGAAATCGAGACGGCCGCCGGGGCCCCCTCGATGGGCGTTCGACCGAGATACAGCGACTCATCGGGCGCTCCCTGCGCGCCGCCGTGCGCATGGACAAGCTCGGCGAACGCACCATCAACATCGACTGCGATGTGCTCGACGCCGACGGGGGCACCCGAACCGCTGCGATCACCGGGGGCGTCGTGGCGTTGATGATCGCCCTCGACGGGCTGCGCAAGAAGGGCCTCGTCGATCCCGGAGTTCTCCGCGAGCCCATCGCCGCGGTCAGCGTCGGCTACCTCGATGGACGACCGCTCCTCGACCTGAACTATGTCGAGGACGCGGCCGCCGACGTCGACCTCAACGTGGTGGCCACGGCGTCCGGGCGCATCGTCGAGGTCCAGGGGACGGCCGAAGGCGAGCCGATCCCGCGCGAGCATTTCGACCAGATGCTCGACCTGGCCCTCGCTGGCATCGCCGACCTGATCGAGGCTCAGAAGAAGGTCCTCGCCGGTGCTGGGGTCGACTGGAAGAGGTTGCTCGCATGAAGAAGCTGCTCGTGGCCAGCGGCAACGCGAAGAAGCTGGTGGAGTTGCGTCGTATCTTCGCCGAGGTACCGGGCCTCGACGTCGTCGGGCCCGCCGACGTCGGCGGCATCCCCGACGTCGATGAGGACGGTGATACTTTCGAGCACAACGCGCGAAAGAAGGCGCGGGAAATAGCCCAGGCGACGGGGCTCATGACCCTCGCGGACGACAGTGGCCTCGAGGTCGACGCCCTCGGCGGCGCCCCCGGGGTGTACTCGGCCCGCTATTCCGGGGACGAGGGGGCCGACCATCCGGGGGGCCAGGTCGGCGCCAACAACGACAAGCTCCTCCGCGCCCTCGCCGACGTGCCCGCCAACGAGCGCACCGCCCGCTTTCGGTGCGTGCTCGCCGTCGCCGACCCCAAGGGGCCCCTCGAAGACGACGAACACGTCTCCGCCGGCGCTGTCGAAGGGGTGATCGCCGCCGCGCCTAGGGGCGACGGGGGTTTTGGTTATGATCCTCTCTTCGTACCCGAGGGGCGCCAAGAGGCCATGGCCGAGCTGACCGCAGCCGAAAAAGACGCGATCAGCCACCGCGCCCGCGCCGCGACCGCCCTTTTGCCCTTTTTGCACGGCTACTGCGGAAAAGACGCCTGACCGAACGACCAATTCATGTGCTTTTCGGCTTTGGCACCTGGCCATCGCCGAGAACAGCGTTTGAGGCTAGAATTCCCCGGCTTCCACTCATGCCCAGATTTCCCGTTCTTTTCTTCGTATGCTCGGTTGTCGTCGTTCTTGCAGCGGCGTGCAGCGTCTACGACCCGTCCCTGGTCATCCCCGACGACGGAGGCGTCGTCGCCACTGGCTTCCAGCCGCCCGCTCGTCCGGACATTTCCGACGGGACCGACATGGCCGAGATCGCCTTCGCCCTTCGCGATGTGCAGCTCGACCAGAACGACGGTCGGTGGCGTCGCATCGGCTTTGACCTCGATGGGGTGACGACCGGCGAGCCCGACCGGGAGACCTCCTGCGTGCCGCCCTCCGGCGCTTCGCCGCCGACCGACGGAGACCAGGGGCGCGACAACGTATTTGGTGAGTCGCTCTTCCCGACCGTCAAACTGGCCGTCGAGGGCCTCGAGGCGTCGTCCCGCGCGCGGCAGGCGGAGGGGGTCGGTTCGGTGTTGGTGCGCATCAACGGCTACAACGGCGCAGCCAACGACCCGCGGGTCGACGTCACCCTGGCCGTTACCGTCTTCGGCACGACCGCGGCGGACAACGACGGCGTCGTCCTGGACGTCGCCGGCATTCCCCGCGTAGCAGGTCGGATCGCAGATTTTCCCGCCTGGGACGGCACCGACTTCTTTTACGCCCGCGACGACAACTTCATCGGTGGGGATGTGGACCGCCCCTCCATTCGCGATAACAACGCTTACGTCGCCAACGGCTTCCTGGTCGCACGTATCCCAGCACGCACGGACTTCATCTTTCCCGGGGAAGAGATCGGGGTTCTGGCTCGGCTCACCGGGGGCATCCTCGTCGGGCGTTTGGGCGGCGACCGCCAAGAGCTCCAGGACGTCACGATCGCCGGGCGCTGGGGCATCGGAGACCTCCTGACCACCGCCGCCTCGGTCGGCGCCTGCCCGGGCGCCGGCGATACGACCATCTTCACCAACCTCCTCGATACGATCGCCGACGTGCGCTCCGAGCCCGGCTCCGGCGGGCCCGGGGTCGAATGCGACGCCATCAGCACCGCCATCGTGTTTCAGGGCTTCCGCGCAAACTTCGGCGGCGCCGTGCCCGGGCCGTCGCTGTCCGACGCCTGCGCCCCCTGAGCCTGGCGGGCCGTCAGACCAGGTCTAGCGCCCGGGCGGCTTCGGCCACCAGCATCTGCATCGCCACCAGGAAGAGCAGGGCCCGGGCGAGGAAGACGAAGCGCTGACTCGAGAGCATGCCGAGCAAGCGCTTGCCGAGGAAGGTTCCGACGACGACCGCGACCATCATCACCGCGAGGGGCAGGGCGTACTCGGCGTAGTCGAAGCTCAGGGCAAAGCCGAAGAGCGGTACCTTGATGAGGTTGCTCGTCGCTTGGATGGTGCTCTTGGTGGCGATGTGCTCTTCCTTGACTACGCCGGCGGTCAGGAGGGCTTGGGTGACGATTGAACCGGCGGCGCCAACGATGATGCCGAGCACGCCGACGAGCATGCCGACGGACACGAAGAGCAGGCGGTGGCGAGTGCCGGCGTGCGCCGCTTCAACCTCGCCGCCGCCGACCAGGGCGTAGGCTGTCGGCCGCGTCTTCGGGCGCACCGTCAGGCTGAGCAGGATGGTGACGGCGATGAGGGCCTTCAGCACGCTCGGTGAAATCGCCGCAAGCCAGGCGACTGCCCCGATGCCGACCAGTGAGCCCGGGAGCAGCCCCGCCATGAAAGGCACGGCGACGTCCCACCGGATGTGCTTGCGGAAGCCGAAGACCCGGCTGCCCCCGGCGGCCAGCTGCACCGCGCCGTGCAGGGGCACGACGGCGACCGTCG
>JAFDCW010000279.1 GCA_019312705.1 Deltaproteobacteria bacterium | reverse complement strand
GCAAGTGACCGTCGAGAGCTGGGGACGCGATTGTGGACCGCGGCCCCAAAGCTCCACCGGCGAGGCGACGGGCAGCGTGCGTATCACCGAGGCCGGCGATCAACTCGTCATTCACGGTACGCCAGAGCGCCGCACCAACCGGTGCTGGAGCTACAACCGGAACGTGCGGCCGGTCTCGAGCTCCCACCGCGACGGTACGTGGCGCGTGGTCTGTCGCATCCGACCCGACGACCCCCGGGGGGAGACCGGCACCTACTCCCTCACGGCGAGTGACGACAACCGCCTGAGCTATCGGGAGGTCAGCAACTACGACTGGCAGTTGAACGAGTCGCACTGCAGGGCACGGATGACCGTGACTCAGGTGTTCACCCGGGCCGGCACGCGGACCACGCCGACCAAGGCGACGCCAGAGCAGCAGCCGGAACAATCGCGATGCACTCCGGGGAGTCCCGCGGGCATACGCCTGCGTCCGCGCGACGCGCAGGTCGAGCCTGCCGGCGCTGTGCGCTTCACCGCGCGGGTCGTCGACGGGAGCGGCTGCCCTGTCCCGGGGCGGCGCGTACAATGGCAGCTCGCGGCGCCCTCCGGCGCGACAGGGCAGCTCGACGGGGGCCTCTTCACCGCCGCCGAAAACGCAGCGGAAGCCGAAGGCGAGTTCACCGTGACGGCGAGCGGCGGCGGGTCGAGCGCCCGGGCGACGGTCACCGTGCGGACCGCCGACCTCTCGGACCTCATCGCACGACGGGCGACGGTCGGCGTCACGCAGACGGTCGACGAGGACTTCGAGTTGACGGCCGAGTCGTCCGCGGTCGTGTCGGCCCGAGGGGACGAGGGGGATGAAGAGGAGAGTTCGATCCTGCCCTTGGTCATCGCGGCGGTTCTGGTCCTCGCCCTGCTTTTCGCCGTCGCGGTGGTGATCGTCGCCCAGCGTGGGGGGCGGAAGGCCAGCACGCCAGAGGATGAGGATGCGACGTCAGAGCCCCCAGTGACCGGAGAGTCTGACCCCGGCTTCGAAGCGCTGGAACCGGCCGCCGGAGCCCAGAGCGGCACCCCCGGGGGCAGCGCCCCACCCCCTGCGGAATCAGCCGGAGAGGCCCTAATCTGCCCCACCTGCCGCCGTGGGTTCGGCCCAGAGACAAAAATCTGCCCATCTGACGGGGTCGAGCTAATCCCGTATGCGGCTTTTGTCGAGCAGCACCGGGCGTCCGAAACATCCAGCGGTGGCAAAATTTGCCCCACCTGCGGAGAGCGTTTTGGCAGAAATACCGTGTTCTGCGGCAAAGATGGGGCGGTCTTGGAGGAGATCAATTGACTCCCGAGGGCGATCTTGGCCCAAGGGCGCCCCAGGCTCTGGGTCCATGCAGACGTACCTGTCGCGTCGGGCTCGTGGGAATCTTGATCGCGCCACCACGTGACAGCTATCATCGCGGGTCGAAAAGGGTTTATGGATCCATGCCGTCCGCTCTTCCCCCCTTCAGAGGTCACATCGCATGAAGATCGTCTGCGAAAGTTGCAGCGCTAAGTACTCGATTGCCGACGAGAAAGTCGCCGGAAAGGTCTTCAAGATCCGCTGCAAGAAATGCAGCGAGGTCATCGTCGTTCGGGGCGATCAACTCGATCAACCGAAGGACGAGTCGACCCAGGTCTACGATTACGGTGACGATAATCCAGACGTTGTCTGGCACGCCGTCGTCGACGGAGATCAGCAGGGCCCGTTCGCTCCGGGGCAACTCGGAGAGATGCTCACCGCCGGCACCATCGACTGGGAAGTCTACGTGTGGCGCGAGGGGTTCGAAAACTGGCTCGCCGCCCGCGACGTGCCGGAGCTCGTCGAGGCGATCACCGGCCAACCGCAAGAAGGTGCGGCGGCAGCGGCAGCGGCGGACGCCGGCGCGTTCGGCGACCAAGCTGCCGATCCCTATGCCGCCGGGGCGAGCGATCCAGGCGCCGGCGCAGAGCCTGCGGCGGACGCCGGCGGCGGCGGACTCTTCGCAGCGTCCGGCGACGCGGGCTTCGGCGGTGACGCCGGGTTCGGCGGCGGAGAGAGCGGAGGCGGCGCGGACCTCTTCGCTCAGCAAGACGCCGGCGGTAGCCCCTTCGAAGCGGGCGGAGGCGACGACGAAGTCGTCGCGAGTTCCCCCGGTCCCCGAGTGAGTGCAGACCAGGCGATGACCGGTCAGCGCAACGAGAACTCCGTTCTCTTCTCGCTCTCCAACCTTCAGGCGCTGGCGACGGGGGGCCCGAGTGGCTCGTCGAGCAGCGCGTCGTCGATGAGCTCGTCGTCGATGGGCTCGTCGAGCCCCAAGACCGGTCACGCATCGGGCGAAGGCTCGGGCCTCATCGACATCAAGGCCCTCGCCACCGCGACCGGCGTATCGGGCGGAGGCGGCGGACCTGCCTTTGGCGGAGGCGCAGCCTCCAACGAAGACAGCGTCGACCAGCTTCTCAGCATCGGCACGGGATCGCCCATGGCGAGCGGCCTCGGCGCGCCGGTCCTGGCTCCGGTTCAGGAAGAGAAGAGCGGCAATGGCCTCATCATCGCCGTCTCGGTGGTCGGAGGCATCGTCGCCATTGCTGCGGCGGCGGTCATCGCGGTCGTCGTGACCTCGGAGCCGGAGCCGGTCGCAATCGCGGCCAACGGGGCCTCACCGGGCGCCGGTGCCATCGCAGCAGGTGAAGGCACCGCCCCGACACCGGGGACGGAAGCCGGCGCAGCAACGGCCGGGGCGCTGCCCGCTCCTGCCCAGGCGACGCCCACGGCCGACGAAGGCGCCGACGAGGGCGCCGACGAGGGCGCCGACACGGCCGGAGGCGGCGCCAACATGCGGCGTCGCCCGCGAACCGGCGGCAGGGCCCCCATGGCGGCGGCATCCAACCCAACCCCCGCATCAGCCCCCGCCACGAGGACCTCGGGCGGCGGTGGTGACATCGATGACCTGCTCAACGCAGCCCTCGGCGGCATGATGGCCGCGCCGATGATGGCGGCCGCCCCCGCGGGCAGCAACCTCCCCGAGGCGCCGCCCCGCGATGGAGTGCTCCGCGCCCTCCGGAGCGTGCAGGGCGCGGTCGGTCGCTGCGGCGAGGGCCAGCACGGCGTCGCCAATACGACCATCACGGTATCCGGCACGAACGGCCGAGTCTCCAACGCACGCGTCACCGGCCAGTTCGCGGGCACGCCAATCGGCTCCTGCGTGGCTCGAGCGGTCCGAGGGGCGCGGTTCCCGCGGTTTAGTCGGCCCACGTTCCAAGTCAGCTTCCCCTACCGCATTTAGAAGACGCCCAGTCACGCCATTGGCCGGCTTACGTCCTCGGCACCTACCTCGAAATACCTCTGGTATTCCTTCGGCAGGCCCCTGCGGGCGCGCTCGGCCAATGACGCAACTGGACGCCTTCTAGTCAGCTGGGCGTGACTCGCGATTCGGTCGATGCCTGCGGGCGCTCGGAGTGCGCCCCGTTGGGAAGGCCTCTAAAGAGTGTCGGATGGAGCGTGAGGCACAAGCGAGGTGGTCTCGGTTCCGAGCAGCTTAGCGGAGCCTACCTTTCGTAGGTGAGCAGGCAGCGCAGGAACCGGGGCCAGATCCGGTAGTCAATCCAGCTCCGGTCGACTCGCGTCGCCCTCCGCCTTCTTGCCGACCTCGCGCCGTGGATCGCGCTCCAGGCGATACTCTTTTAGTGTCGGTGGTCTCGGTCGTTGCCGCAGAGGGTCGCGGTGACGCGGCCGTTCATGTGGTTTCCGTCGCCGGCGTCGGCGATGAGGCCGAGGGTGACGGTCTCCTCGTCGAGGTCCTCGACGACGATGAGGCCTTCGGTGGCTACGACGTTGCGACCCGGCGCCGTCACGAACGTAATGGTCTGACGCTCGGCGATCGCTGAGAAATCGAGGTCGAGGGGATACTCCCCCTCCATGCGCGGCACGTCGAAGCGAAGCAGCTTGGGGCGCCCAGCGCGCGATTCACAGCCTTCGACCTCGCTGGGGAAGAGGCCGACGCGTAGCTCGTCGTCCGTCACGGTCACGACCGCCGCCTGCATCGACCAGGTGGCTCCGCCGAGCATGCCGGAGGGCGCGCCATCGACGATATCTCCCATGGAGTAGCTCGTCGTTCCGCCCGCCCCACATGCCGAGAGCCCAAGCGCGACGAGGAGAGCTGCGCCAATGCCCGAGGGGCGCGAGAGGCGCCGGACGCCCCGAAGGCCCCGGAGGCCCGGTGAGCCCCCGGTATGAACTCTTTCAGCTCGGATCATGACACTCCAACCTTCCATCGATGCAGCCGTCCGCCGGACGAACTCCCTCTAACAAAGTTCGTGCCGGGAAATTTGTCCATTTTTGGACATGTTTCGGGGCGACCGTGACTGCCCGTTGACACCCGGGGTGTGCCCAGACCGCCACTCCCAGCGCGGCCTCACCGTCAGGGGCGGCGCCGCCGCCGAAGCAGGAGTACCAGGCCAGCGAGGGCGAGGGTCACCGCCGCCGCCACGCCGGCGACGAGGGCCCCGGAGTCCCCCAAGGGGTGGGCCGCCGGCGGTCCTTCGCTCGCCGCATCCCCGGGCGAGCCTTCCCGGCGGCGCACTCCTTCGACGACGGCGACCGCGGAAAAGACGTCGGGGCCGCGGGCGCCGGCGAAGGCGATCGCCGGGATCCGAGCCGAAGGCCGCTCCTCGCTGCCGCCGCTCGCAACGAGTTCGGCGCCGTCGTGACCACTAAATGCCACATCCGTACGCTCGAAGGTCTCTCGCCGCATGCCATCGCGGAGAACGAGATGGTGCTCACCGGCCGAGAGGGGGATCCGGCCGATCATTTCGACCGTGGCGGGCCGCGGACTGATCGGCCCCGTCGGGTCGAGGTAGGCCTCCCCCCAATCGACCCGGACCCGCGCGCCATCGAGCTCGAGGACGAGGTCCTCGCCGAGGCCCACCCCCCAGCGGGCCAGATAGGCGTCGGCTTCGGTGGGGCTCAGGGTGCCGTCGCCGTCACCGTCCTCCCGGTCCGCGACGCGGAGGACGCGAGCGGCTTCACCGGGGCCGAGCATGAGCGAAACCACGACCCGAACGTGGCCGCCCTCGAAGTCGACCTTCAGATAGCGCTCGGCAGACTGAACAGCGTGGCCGAGGTGAGCGCGGGCTACCGCCGGCGCCAGAAAAGTCACCAGGGTCGCGAAGACTGCCAGACCGCTACGAATCGATTCGCGCGGCCTGGTGCTCTTCACAGGCCCTTGAGGAACTCGATCCCGGTCCCGACGCCGAAGCCGGTCCCGCCCTTCGGAGAGAGGTCGTGGCCGCCATCCAGGAACGCCGGACCGGCGATGTCGCAGTGGATCCACTTCGTATCTCCGACGAATTCGCGGAGGAAGAGAGCCGCCGTGATCGAGCCGCCGTAGGCGTCGCCGGTGTGCTTGAGGTCTGCGATATCGCTCTTGAGCGTCGCCGCGAGCTCGTCGTCGAGGGGCAGGTTCCAGTAGTTCTCGTCGGCGCGCTCGGCGGCGGCAGCGTACTGCTTGCCGAAGGCGTCGTCGTTGGCGTACATCGCGGCGCGCCACTTGCCCAGGGCCACCATGCAGGCCCCGGTCAGGGTCGCGTGGTCGATCATGAAGTCCGGGCGAATCTTGTCCCGGGTGTAGGCGAGGATATCCGCGAGGACCAGACGCCCCTCGGCGTCGGTATTGATGATCTCGACCATCTTTCCGTCGAGGGATTCGATGACGTCCCCGGGACGGTAGGCGAAGTCGCCGTTCATGTTTTCGGTGGCTCCGACGACGGCGTGGACCTCGACCGGGAGCTTCATGCGCGCCGCGGCGAGGACGATACCGAAGGTCGTCGCCGAACCGGCCATGTCGCACTTCATGTCGATCATGGACTTGGCGGGCTTGAGGCACAGGCCGCCGGAATCGAAGGTCAGGCCCTTGCCTACGAACGCGACCTTCGCCTTGGGACGGGCCGGCTTGTAGACCATGTGCACGAAACGCGGCTCGTTGCCCCCGCCCTGGTTGACGGCGAGGAAGAGGCGCATGCCGGCTTTGTCGATCTTGGCCTTGTTCCAGACCGACGTGCGAATGCCCGTTCCCTTCGCTTCCGCCGCGGCGGTCTTCGCCAGGACCTCAGGGGTGAGGTCGTTCGGCGGAGCGTTCACCAGGTCCCGGGCGAAGCACACCGCCTCGCCGAGAATCTGCCCGTTCTTGACGGCCGCTCGGGCCGCAGCGTCGGCCTTCTTGATGCCGAGGATGGACGCGCTGCGAATGGTCCCTTGGGGCTTGCGCGAGCCTGTCAGGTATTGGTCATAGCGGTAGGCCCCACCGAGGAGCCCCTCGGCCGCGGCCTGGGCCGACGCGGCATCCCCCTTGGGCAGCACGACAGACACCGAAGACTGGCG
>JAFDCW010001063.1 GCA_019312705.1 Deltaproteobacteria bacterium | reverse complement strand
GTGGGCGGCGAGGCGTTCGGCACGGGCCCGGAGGCGGGTGGCTCGGGCGAGGCTCGGGTCGTCCGGGGGTACCCGGCGCCAGGCTGCGATGGCCTCTCGTCGTGGACCCGCGCGGTCGGCGATGCGCGCGGTGAGCGCCAGGGCCTCGGCATCGTCCCGTGTTCCGTTTACGGCTGTGGCCCCTCGGACGTCGCCTCGGTCCGCGCGCATCATGGCGAGCGCTTCACGGAGCCGCGGGTCGTCGATGCCTGCAGTCGCCAATACCTCGGCCGCGGCTCCGCTGGCACCGCCTGCGATCAACGCTTCGGCGAGGCCCAAGCGCGCCGCTCCGTGGTCCCGGGCCGCGGCGGGGACCGCTGCGAAGAGCTCGGCGGCCTCGGCGTAGCGCCCGAGACGTAGGCGCGCCTTGGCGCCGACGTGCTTCGCCGCCGGGTCTCCTGTCTCTCCCGCCTCCTCGTCGACTAGGTCGGCGAGCATCATGGCTTGCTCGTATTGACCCACGGCGAGGAGCACCTCGCTTCGAACCAGGGCGCCACCGATGTCTTCATCGCGGAGGCTCCGGAGCAGGGCTTCTGCTTCTTCGAGGCGATGGGCGGCGACCAGCGCCCGCAGGCGCAGCGGTGGGTCCGCGAGGGGGGCGGCGTCGAGGAGCTGGGCGGCGAGCATCGGCCGCCCGGCGTCGAGGGTCGCCCTCCCAACCGCGACGACTTCGTCGTGCCGGGCCGGGGCGATCCGTAGCAGAGCTCGTATCGCCGCGACGGCCCCGACCGCGTCAGATCTGCGAATCGCGAGGGCGAGCTGGGCCCGGGCCGCGCCGATGGTCCCGCCGCTCCGCCTCACGTAGCGGCTCAGAACCGCCTCGGCCCGCCCCGCAATGCCAGCCCCTTCGAGCAAGCGCGCGAGGGCGAGGGGCCCGGTCTCCGAGCGCGGGGCTCTGACGACCGCTCCCTCATAGGCGGTGATCGCAGCGGTCACGTCGCCGCGGCGTTCGGCGATTCGGCCCATGGCGAGCCACACCGCCTCCGAGTCTTCGAAGCGGTTCATGGCGTCCGTGAGCAGGCGATCGGCGGCTCCGGAGCGCCCGAGTTCTTCGAGGACCTCCGCCAGGCGGGACATCACCAAGGGGTCCTCTTCGGGGCCCGAGCGCGCCATGGCGAACTCCCGGGCGGCGGTCTCGAGGTCGCCGCTCGCTCGGGCCACCTCGCCGCGGACGAAGTGCTCGTAGGAGTAGGGCGAGACGAAGGTGCCGCGGACGGGCTCGTCGTTCATTCGCCGCGTGACCGTCGGCGTGCTCGTGGACCCACAGGCGGCCAGAGGCATCACGACCACGAGGGCCGCCAGCAGCGGGACCAGAGCGCATCTCGATAGCCCCGACCGAGGGGGCGCTGCGGCGAGCGTCACGGGGTCACGTCACATGCCGCCGTCGGTCGGCGGCGTGCCGCTGTCTGCTATCGGATTGTTGTTCAAGCACTGGCGGGCGAAGCCTCCGTCCCGGTCGCAGAGCACACGGACCGAGACATCCCCGCCGTCCGGAAGGGGCCACACGACGAAGCGCCGAGCATCCGCGATGCGTTCACCGCCCCGGATGAAGGTCACGTCTACGGTCGGGTCTTCGGGGACATCCTGGCCAGCGGCCGTGGTCATCAAGAGCGGCACGTCCACGATGAAGGCGCTCGTCAGGTCGCCGGGGATTGCGTAGGTGTCGAGGTACGCCCGCTCGACGAACACCGCGAACTCACCGGCCCCGGTCACCCGGGTCGTGACCGTCCCGCCGAAGTGCGTCGTGTCCGCTTGGGGCGCGAAGCGCTGTCCGGCGACCGAGGGCCGGAGCACGATCTCGATTTGATCCACCGCAGCTTGCACGACATCAGATTCATGGGCAGGTTCGTGGGCAGGTTCGTGGGCAGATTCATGGGCAGGCTCGAGGCGACTGAAGCGTTTTTCATAGCGAGTCGACCCTTCATGGCATGATCGGCGGTACGGAAACCGCTTCCAGTTGGCCGTTGCCGCCCGAGGCGGCGGCGATGACGCCGATGAGCACGGCGAGGACGACGACCCCGCCGACGCCGGCCCACAACCACCACTTGGTGAGGATGCCACCGTCGTCATCGCTCGTGCCGGCGTCACTTCCGTCCGCTCCTCCGGCTGCAGCGGCATCTGCGCCGAGGGCGCCGCCGGCGAGGGCTTCGGCCGCGGCCTGCTCGGCCGTCGGTGCGAGGTCGAAGTTCAGCCGGACCTGCTGGCCCCGGGCGATGTCGATGCGCTGGCTCTGCACCAGGTATCCGGTGCGGCCGACGGTCACCGTGTGCTCGCCGGGGTTGATCGCTCCCGGAGCCAGCGGACTCTCGCCGACCTCCTGCTCGTCGACGTTCACGGTCGCTCCGTCGACGTTGACGGCGACGAGGAGCGTGGTGCTGCGCGGCGGCTCCGGCATCAGCGCCGCGAGCTGGCTGGTCAAAGGTGCGAGGGCCTCGGCCGGCGTCGCGATTTGGTCCCGCGGAACCTCGCCTTCGACTGCCGCGCCGCGTCGGGCCCCGCTCACCG
>JAFDCW010001062.1 GCA_019312705.1 Deltaproteobacteria bacterium | reverse complement strand
GTTGGTGCGGGTGCGATCCTGGGAGCTCGGGTAGAGCACGTCGGAGGGGTGAAGGAGGTAGCTGTCGTCGCCGGCGCCGTCCCAGAGCGCCCCGAAGCCCCGGGCGTAGGCGAACCCCTGGGCCATGCGATAGGCCACGTAGCGGTCGTTGCCTGCGCGGTCGATGAGCAGGCCGATGCCGAAGGCGGCGGCTCCCTGGGCTACCGCCTCGGCCTCGTAGACGTCGTCCCCGCCCTCGTCGAAGAGCACTCCGACCCCGAGCACACCGTAGCCCTGAGATAGGCGGAGGGAGCGGTAGCTGTCGACCGCCACGCCGAGGTCGAAGAGCAGGCCGATGCCGAGGCGACCGACCCCTTGGCGGGAGACCCGCGAGAGGGACGCCGGCGGGGACGCGGCGCGGCCATCGCCGTCCGAGGGCAGCCGGGCGTGGCCGTCGGGGCCGATGTCGGCGGGGACCGGGACCTCGGCGTAGCCGTAGGTATCGGCGCCGCGCACGTCGATGACCACGGAGACGCCGCGGTCGGGCCCCGAGGTCGCGCCCGCCGAGTTGCGGTAGGTGTCGTCGCCGCCGAGGTCCACGAGGAGCAGCACGTCGCCGAAGGGCCCGTCGGCGTCATAGACGTGGTCGTCGCCGCCACGCACCCCGATGCGCCCGATCGGCGTTACCACCGTGAGCTCTCCGGCGTCGGGGCTGACCGACCCGAGGTCGGCCGCCTCGATTGTGGCGGCGAGGCGCGCGGCGGCCTCGGCCATGCGTGCGACGTCGACGTCGCCCCGGAGCGCGCCCACGAGATCACTGCGCCGGAGGTCGAGGCCGGTGAGGCCGCCCCCGAGGAAGATCCCGCTCGGTCCGTCGTAGAACTGGTCGAGGTCATCGCCGAGGATTGCGACGGCTGCTTCCCGCGCCACGTGTGCCTCCGTGAGGGCCACGACGATGGGCGCGAGGCGAGCCTGGAGGTCGGACGAGAGGCCCGCCGCCGCGACTTCGAGGGTCGCCCGGTCCGGTGTGGCCCCGGTCGCGTCGAGGAGCGCTGCGAGGGCCTCGACGAGGTCGTCGCCGACGTGAGGTTCGGTGCTCAGCTCACCCAGGTCTGCCCAGGCCCCCGCTTTCGCGATCATCTCGCCGACCCCCGCACCGTCGAGGTCCCGGTCGACTCGCTCGGCGAAGGGAACGGCGCTCGACCAGTCGCCTTGGATTCGGTCGGTGAAATGCAGCCGAAAGGGGTCGTGGGTTATCTCCGGGAGGATCCGGTTCATCACCGCCGAGGGCCAAGCGAGATCGCAACGGGTACGCCCGAGGGCGTCGATGGCTTCGTCGAAGAGTGAGCCCTCGTCCCGCGCGGCGTAGCAGGCGCAATCGGCGAGGACAGCCGCCGCGGGCCCTTCGGAGGGTGCCGAAGGAGCGCAGAGCCCGGGCGCGACCTCGGGCCCGGCGACGCAGGGGGCCGGCGTCGCGCAGACACCCACCGAGCCCGCCATCAGACAGAGTGCCGACGCGCACTCGGTGTCACTCGTGCAGCTCGTGGCGCCGCCGGCGTCAATCAAGAGCTGGCACCGCTCGGGGCTAGGAATCTCGTCGACCACGCACACTCTTCCCAGGTCGCCGACGTCGCGGCAGCGCCGGGCGCCCACGGGGCAGTCCGCATCGACAGTGCACGATCCGGTGCACCGCGGTCCGAGCCCCTCGTTGTCCACGCACCGATCGTATCGGCCTCCACAGTCCGCATCGGACCCGCACTCCGTGCCCGGTGGCACCGTGACGCAAGTATCGCGGACAGGTCGGCACTGGGTGCCGAGGCCTGGGACTTCCTCTACGCACTCGGCTTCGACGGCCAGGCTCGCGCAATCGGCGGTGCTCGCGCAGGGCACGCCGCAGGCACGTTCCCCATCGGCGAGCACGAGGCAGAGCGCCCCTTCGGCGCAGTCGGTGTCCCGGCGGCAGGGGGCACAGAAGGGCGGCGGTGGCGGACCGCTGTCCGCCCCGCCGTCAGTATTGGCGTCGGCGCCAGCGTCGGCGTCCGTG
>JAFDCW010000278.1 GCA_019312705.1 Deltaproteobacteria bacterium | reverse complement strand
TAGGGAGCGTCCCGCCGGCCGAGCTGGCCGAGAATCATCGAGGTGCCCACCGCCCGGTCCGCTTCGAGGTCGAAAATTGCGAAGACGTATTGTCGATGAGGAGGGTCGATGGCGTCGCCGCTAAACGCCTTCTCCGACGCCGCCGCGATCAGAGCGATCTCGTCGGTGTCGTCGGGGAGGTTCACCGAGTCGAGGAACTTCGCGAGGACGTGCAGCTGGTCCCGGTATTCGGGCACCACGGCGCGGATCTCATAGCGAATCTCGGTCACGTCAGAAGAGCTTCTCCGAATCGATGAGGATGGTAATCGGGCCGTCCACGACCGCGGCTACATGCATCATCGCACGGAAGCGACCCTTCTGGACGGGGATCCCCCGTTCCGTGAGCCCTGCGCAAACGGCTTCGTAGAGCTCGTTGGCCCGTTCGGGGGACTCGGCGCCGGTAAACGACGGCCGACGGCCCTTCCGCACGTCACCGAAGAGAGTGAACTGGGATACGACGAGGACCGCGCCGCCGACGTCCTCGACCGAGCGGGACATCTTGCCCTCTTCGTCTCGAAATACCCGGAGCCCAGCTATCTTGTTGGCCAGGTACGCGACTTCGGCGTCACCATCGCCGCGCCCCGCTCCGAGATAGACGAGCAGGCCCTCGCGAATGGAACCGACGACCTCTCCATCGACTCGGACGACAGCTTCCGAAACCCGCTGAGCGACGGCTCGCACCCTGGTCGCCTATCACCTTTGACCAACGCCGCCAAGGCAGCTAAGTCCTGCCGATGGCATTCGTGACCGTCGGCCTGACGGGGGGCATCGCCTCCGGGAAGAGCACCGTGGCCCAGACCTTCGCGGCCCTCGGTGTGCCCATCGTCGATGCCGACGAGGTCGCGCGAGAGGTCGTGGCCGAAGGAACCGAAGGGCTGTGCGAGATCGTGGCAGCCTTTGGAGAGGGCGTGCTCTTCGCGGACGGCACCCTCGACCGCAAAGCCCTCGGGGCCCGAGTGTTCTCTGACGACGCAGCCCGTCGGCAGCTCAACGCGATCACCCACCCGCGAATCGCTGCACGCAGCATGGAGCGCATGACGGCGGCTGCGGGCGAGGCTCCGTACGTACTCTACGAGGCGGCGCTGCTCGTCGAGAACGGGCTGCACGGCATGCTGGCGGCCCTGGTGGTCGTGGCTGCTTCCGAAGAGACTCAGCTTGCTCGCATCGCGGCGCGGGACGGCCTCGATGAAGAGGCGGCCCGGGCTCGCATCGCGTCACAGTTGCCCCTCGCCGACAAGGTCCGAGTGGCGGACTACGTCATCGACAACGACGGTGATAGGGTGACCACAGAGCGACGGGTCCACGAAGTTCACGGTGCGCTCACGGCGCGCTTTGGGGGGCAGCGATGAACAAACGTGTGGTGCTGGTCACCGGCTTTCCGACGACGTTCCTCGCGACGCTGGTCGTACGGAAACTTCTGAGGGATGGCCCCGAGGTAGAGATTCGCTGCGTGGTCCAAGGCAAGGCCCTCGAGCGAGCCCAAGACTTCGTCAAGTCTCTCCCAGGCAGCGAAGGCGAGCGCGTGAACCTCCTCGAGGGGGACATCGCCGCAATGGACCTCGGGTTATCTGGGAAAGAGTTCAACCGTCTCGCCGCCGAGGTGAATGTCATCCACCACTGCGCCGCGGTGACCTACCTCGGTGTGGCCCATGGGGTCGCCGAAGAGGTGAACGTCGGCGGGACCCGAGAGATCATCGAACTCGCCGATGCGGCCCGGGACCTCACCCGTCTCGTTCATTGGTCGTCAGCCCTCGTCAGCGGCGGGCGCCGGGGATACGTTCTCGAAGAAGAGCTGACGACGAGTGCCTTTCGGAATCCTATCGAGGAGACCCGCTTTCGGGCCGAACGCATCATCCGCAAAGCGGCGAAGCAGTTCCCGACGACGATCCTCAGGCCGTCGATCATCGTCGGCGACTCGGTGACCGGGGAGATCGACCGCCTCGAGGGCCCGTACTTGCTCGTCCTGCTGATGCTCAACGCTCCCCCGGAGCTGCGGATTCCGATGCCGGGCCGCGGAGAAATCCCACTCAACCTCGTACCGGTCGATTTCGTCGTCGATGCCGGGTGCGCCATCGCCGAGGATTCACGCTCGATCGGGCGAACCTTCCACATTGCCGACCCGGACCCCCTCTCGGCCCGAAAGGTCTTCGAACTCATAGCCGCAGCCTCAGGCCGCCCCATGCCACGCGGCTTCTTGCCCACGAATGTCGCGACCGCCCTCTTGCGCGCGCCGGGGCTCGATCGCTTCTCGCACGTACCGCGCGCTTTTCTCGAGCAACTCGCGACGGAGGTCGTCTACGACGATCGAAACGCCCGGGAGTTGCTCGCTGGAAGCGGCCTCACCTGCCCACGCTTCGAAAGCTACGTGGGCACCCTCGTCGACCACGTCCGCGGCCACCAGGCGGCTCAGCGCGAGCAGCGACGAGAACGAGCGTCGACCAGATAAAGCACGCCCCGAGGGGCTACGTCGCGGAAACCGGGAGAGGTAGGGCACGACGCAGCCCACTCGGAACGAAGTCAGGTGCCCCCGTCCCCTGTCGGGTGGACCACTCGTTGCCCTCCGGGCATCGAGAGTGGTTCGGGGCGAACCACCGCGATCTCCCCATCGAGGGCGGGCGGATCCGCGGCGGGCGGCGGCGGCGGCGGTAGCGGTGCCACCGCGGGCATCCTGCCTCGAAGTCTCGGTGGGTGAGCCGGCGGCGTGGTCCCCGTGACCGAGGTCTGCTGACCTGCGGGCGGGAGCGGGCACGGCGGGATGATGTCGACGTCCGGAGACGAGGTCACCGGCGGCTTGCTCGGGGGACCCTGTGGGGCGCCGGTGCCGAAGGGCAAGCCGGAAAAGCTTCCGTAGCCCTCTCCCGGAGCGCCGATCGGCGTGAGGGTGGCGGGGGGAGGCGAGGCGCCATCGATGTAGACCGACGCCGGCTCGTCGCCTTCGAGGAGTTCCGCTACATCCCGGACGTCCACGCAGCCGCTCGCCCCGAGGCTCACCGCCGAGGCGATGGCAACGGGGGTCAGGACTGCGCGCAGCACCCCCTCGAGCCACCCGCGGGAGTAGGTTCCCTCCGCCATGAACTGCGCCGCGCTGGGGTACGGAGCGGCGCCGGACGGCTTCGCCGCGGTGTGCGCTTCGAGGCGCCGGGCCGTCGCCCCCCTCACGTCGGGGATCGTCCAGCGGACCGGTTTCTTCTTCCCTGCGGCCATCAGCGCACCACCGTGAGACGCACCCGGTCCGAGGCCTTCGAAGGTCGACGGATGACCGACGGGGGTGATTCGTACGGACGGCTGGGCTCCGGACTGGGGACCTTCGCGCCCGCCACGCGGCCGTAGAACCACGCGATGAAGAGCGCGTTTCGTTCGGACCAGAGCGTCCCCGCAATTTCATCCGCAAGACGCGCCGTCTCTCGCTCGTGCCAGCACTGAGTGCCACCGGCGACGTCCGTACGGCCAGTCTCCGCGTAGTTCGCACAGACGCAGAAGGACGAGCACCGGTTACGCTCCGTGCAGTCGGTACACTCGGGGTTGACGGGGGCGGGGTCACACGCTTCTGCCCGGGGCGCGAGGCCCGTGCGCACGTGGCCGATGCGGAAGGTGGGGTCGTCGTCCTCGCCCACTTCACGCTCACAGGAGTAGAGGTTTCCGCTCGGTGCGACCGCCACGCTCGTCGTTCCTCGGCTGCATTTGTCACCGGCAGCGAGGCCACCTTTGAGCGCGGCGAGGATCTTGTTGTCGAAGACGGTGACCGACACGACCCGGCCACTGCGGTAGCAATCGACCATCGCATCGGCGCCGACTCGGAGGCCCTCTCCGTAGAGCGCGAGATCATCATCGGTGAAGTGGGCCTCGTAGCAGGGGTTGAGGCCAACCCGAGGCACTCCGACTTCGAGCAACCAACGAATCGAGTCACCCAGGTGACGAACGTTGGCGGGGGTGACGACGGAGATCGTCTCGAAAGAGGTTCCCCGGCGGAGGAGCACCGACAGACCGGAGTAGACGTCGTCGAAGCTCGAGCCCCCACCCATCTTGGGGCGCCCGGCGTCGTGGGCCAGGCGGGTCCCGTCGATGGACAGCCCCACGTAGACACCGAGCTCTTCGAGGCGGTCGGCCCGGGGGGCGGTGAGCAACGTGCCGTTGGTCGTGACGCTCATGACCAGTCGCTTGCCGGTCTCTTTGGCCCGAACCCGAGCCCGCTCGGCGCTCTCCACCAGCTGCTCCCAGCGGAGCAACGGCTCGCCACCGAAGAAAGACAGCTGGACCGCCTCCTCCGGTCCCTCGAAGGCGAGGTCGACCGCGGCCGCGGCGACCTCCGGCGACATGTGCCGATTGAACTTGCCGCCGGCGTAGCAGTAGCCGCAGCCGAGGTTGCAATCGTGGGTGAGTGCGAGGGTGACGTCCATCAGGTCTCCAGCTGTGGAGGTCAGACGCGCTGTCTCTCGAAAAGTTTTGCACCTACTTCGGAGGGAAGATCATTGCCCGGTCGGCGTATTAGCGCGTCACCGAGTCGTATCGCGCCACGGAGGCGCCTCCAGACGCCGCTTTCCGTCGGCGCTCCGAGGAACCTCGCCCTCCCCTTCGGGGAAGGTGCGGTCCCAGCGCTGGCAGGTGACCTCTTTGTGAGCTTGGTCGAGGGCTTCGCAGTAGTTGGTGTAGAGGCAACGCCGCACCTCGTCCCCGCGTCCACGACGAGTCTTCAAGAACCAGTCAGGGTCCGCGAGGGTCTGCCGCGCGGCGGCCACGAAGTCGGCGTCTCCGGCGGCCAGAATTTCTTCCGCCTGGTAGGGGCTGCAGATCCCCCCGGCCGCGACGACCGGCGTCTCGAAGCCCGCACTCCGGACCGCCCGGCGGATCGCCCGAGCCAGGTTCACGTTTCGGCCGAAGGGCCCGCGAGCGTCGATGCGAACGGTCGGCATGCATTCCTGGCCGCTCGGCCCCGTGTAGGGATAGATGGACTGACCAACCTTCGGGGCCTTGGCGTCCTCGAACTTGCCGCCTTTGGAGATGGATAGGAAATCCATGCCCGCAGCCGCGAAACGCTCGGCAAAATAGATGGCGTCGTCGAGGCGGCTGCCGCCCTCGATAACCTCGTCGCCGAGGTAGCGACACCCGACCGGGAACTCTTTGCCTACCGCCGCGCGAACCGCCGCGAAGACCTCGAGGGGCAGGCGCATGCGATTGGCGAGAGATCCGCCGTAGCCGTCCTCGCGGTCGTTTCGGGCCGAGAGGAACGACGCCATCGTGTAGGCGTGAGCGTAGTGGAGTTCGACGCCGTCGAAGCCCGCAGCCTGGGCCCGCACGGCGGCAGCCGCGAAGAGTGGCGGGAGGACCTCCGGGAGGTCGCGAATGGCGGGCAGGTGCACGTCCGTGACCCGCTCTCGGTAACCCCGGCGATAGCTCTCGAGGTCCCGGGCCGTGAGTACCTGCTCGTAGTCCTCCTCGGAGAGACCGATGAGGCGCTCGCGCACCACGCCCTCGGGGGCGCGGCCGAGGCCATCGTCCCCGAGGTGAGCCGCGAGGCGACCTCGGAGTGGGTCGTCGATTTCGAGGTAGCGACCGAAGAATTTTTCGGCCGTTGGACGTCGGCGAATGGCGAGAAAGTCGATCAGCTGAATGAGCAACCGCGTTTGACCATCGCTCGCCTCGTGCACCGCCCGGGCGAGGTCCCGGAGGCCCGGGACGAAGCGCTCGTGGCCGATACGCAGGAGGGGCCCACTCGGCACGTCGCGAATGCCAGTCGCTTCGATGACCAGGACCGCCGGACGCCCCGCGGCGAAGCGGCGATACCAATCGATCACCCTCTCGGTGACAAAACCGTCCGGGGACGCCCGCCACGGGACCATCGCCGGAACCCAGGTTCGGCCGCTCGTCGCAAGAGGCCCGAGGCTGCCAGGAGCAAACCATCGAAGCGCCGCAGCCTCCTCGCTCGAGGGCCACCGGGGCACCGGGAGCACCCGGGCGAGGCGCTTGTCGCGGGGAGGCGGCATCAGGGCGTCTAGGTCAACTGCCAGCGATGGTCATTGCGCTCACCCGAAACGAGGGGCTCGCGATGCTCGTGCGCAGGTCGAGGTCGTTGGCGACGGCGTCGATGCGCTTGAGCAGGTCGTCGAGGTTCAGAGAGATGGTGATCTCCGAGACCGGATAGGCGAGCTCGCCATCCTCGATCCAGAAGCCCCCGGCGCCCCGACTGAAGTAACCGGTCACCGCGTTGAACCCGAAGCCCATCATCTCGGTGACGTAGAGGCCCGACCTGGTGCTGCCGACGAGTTCATCGTGGGTGATGTCCCCAGCAGAGAGGATGAAGTTCGAGGTCGACGGGCCCACGCCCCCGCTCGAG
>JAFDCW010001061.1 GCA_019312705.1 Deltaproteobacteria bacterium | reverse complement strand
GCGCCGAAGCCGCCGGGGGATTGGCCGGTGCGGCAGCGGCCGTTGCCCGGGGCGCCGGGGGTAGGCGTTCGGCCGGTGGGTTCAGTGCGCCCTTGGGGGCTACCGGGGCGCCGGGCAGTTTGGCCTTTGCTTTCGCGAGCAGTAGCGGCACCGGCCCGTCGGCTGCCGCGGCGGGCGACGGGTCAGCCACGCCGTCAGCGACGGGGCGTGCGTCGAGAATGTCCTCGGCGCGAAGCTGCTGAGTGCCCTCCTTGGCGGCCCCGGGGATCGCCTTGCCGAGTTTGCCGTCTTTCGCGTGCTCGGGGCCCTGGGTGCTGGGACCCGCCTTCGCATTTTTCGACTCTTGCGGGCTTTTGGAGCCTGGCGAGCTTGGCGTCGCCGGACCCGTGGTCACCTCCAAGATGTCTTCGGCGCGGACCTGCTGCGTACGCTCGGGGCCGGGCTTCGGCGGGGTGTCCTCGTGCGCCGGCGGAGTGCTGTCGCTGATGGTCGACCTCAGGGGGTCGGCGGCCTTCTGGGAGGCTCCGAGGCCGTCTTCGTTGGCGCCCGGGTACGGGCCCTGGTGGTCAGCGGCCTCGAGGTCTTCGGCGAGGACCTCCTGGGTGCCCCCGGCTGCCGCTCCCGGCGGAAGCGCGCCGCGGCGATGCTCCCCGGCGACCTTCCTGTCGCCGCCCTGGTCCTCGACGGCCTCGAGATCTTCGGCGAGGATTTCCTGGGTCCCTTCGGCCGAGGCGCCCTCCGGCAGCTTGCCCCGCTGGTGTGGCTCGTTCTTTGGCGATGCAGACGTTGCGGCCTTGTTCTGAACGGCCGCCGGGCCGCCGAGGGGCGTGTAGTCCATCGCGCCGCCATCGGTGTCGCCCCTCGAGCGCGGGGATGCCTTCTCGGTGAAGGCGACGTCGTCGTAACCTTCGGACTCGCTCGCGGAGTTGAGCACACGAGCGGCCTCGACGGCGGACACCGGCGGGACCTTGGTGGTCGATTCGGCCATGTCCTCGACCAGTTCGTCGATGGTGTCGGTTACGAGGGCGCGGCGGTTTCGACGCCGAGCGCCCATCGGTGTCGGCTCGACCAGCTCGTCCGGCGGCAGCAGGAGGCCGCTGGTCACGCTGCGGCGCGCTCGGTTCGGCTTTCGGTATGCCCCGGCTTCGAGGCTCGGGACGTCCTGCCCCGCGCTCTTCGCGATGGCTTGGACCAGGGCCTGGAGGTTTGCAGGGCGGTCCTTGACGATAGGCGAAAGGAAGCGGCTGATGACCTCGCCGACCTCGCCCATCGGGGCGAGAGACGGGAAGGGGCCCTCGGACGACGGCGGGAGCTCCCCGGTCAAGAGCTCGTACACGATGCACGCGACCCCAAAGCGGTCGGCGGCGCCGCCGATGAGCCCTCGGGCGAGTTCTGGGGCGAGGCACCGGGTCAATGCTTCGTGACCCTGCGTCACAGCGGCGATCGCGGCCGCGGGAACTTCGGCCATCACGAAGGGGAAGGTCAGAGACAGGCCGTCCTCGGAGAGCCACACGCGATCGAGTCGTACATCGCCGTGGTGATATGGCGCCGGAATCGCATCGATCGCAGACGCCAGGCGGGCGACCACCGGGAGCACCTCGCGGGCTTCGAGCACCCCGCCGCGGCCGGTGCGCGATTCGAGGACCTCACGCAGTCGGGCGCCCTCGGGGGGGGGTTCCACGATGAAGAGACGCCCGCCGTCGTCGACATCGACGTCTTTGATGCCCGGCAGAAAGCTGCCGCCAATTCCAACGGCGCCGCGAACGTTCCGCGCGACGACCTTGGCTTTGGTGCCAATCAGAAGGTCCGGTTCCAGGATGCGCAGGACGCAGGGCTGGTCCGTCTCCTGGTCGATGGCTCGGTGATCCAGGACGAAAGGATCGCGGCCGAGCTGCTCGACGATTTCGTATCGCTCCGCGAGCACCTCGCCGGGGTGCGCGCCCTTGCCGCGGTTCACCGGTGAACCCGTGACATGGGTCGAAGCTTGCTCGTCCACTATCGCCATCGAATACCGGTGCTTTTTAGCACA
>JAFDCW010000277.1 GCA_019312705.1 Deltaproteobacteria bacterium | reverse complement strand
ACATGGGAGGCAGGGGAACCTTGCGCACGGCGAAGGCGCGGTCTGCGAGCTGGTCTGCGAGTTCGTCCGCGAGGGCGAGGTCGCCGTCGGTCGACACGTGCACCGCCCAACCGAGATCGGGCGCGCTCGTATACGGATGCACCATGAAGAGGCTGGCGCTCAAGACCCGGGGGTCCTTTTCGAGCGCCTTCATCGCTCGGAACACGGCGCGCATCGGCTTCATGAAGTCGATGGTCGTCCCGCCGCCGAGGACTACGGGCAGCTTGCGGAAGGCATGCACCGGGCGGCACTGGCCGCGGAGCGTGCGGATCAGGCGATTGCCCGCCCGAAAGCCCGTCGGCGCGAGGTCCCAGTGAGGGTTGCTGCGGTAGCCGATCAGCACGTCGACGGGGTCGACCAACCCCTGGGATAGATTGGCGTGCAGGTCGTAGCTCACCGCGATTCGGGGGCCTTTGCCGAGGGCTTCGCGGGCCCGCCGCAGGATCACTGCCTCGGGGGCGTCGCCCTCGCCCTGGACCTCCATCGAACCGTGAAGGGCGAGGTAGATGCCGTCCATCGGACCCGCCGCGCGGATCTTGTCCTCGAGGTTATCGAGCAACCAATCGAAGACCTCGCGGCGCAGTGGTCCTCCGGGGACCGCGAGGGACGATGTGAGGGGGACGGTTTCGACGTCGCCGGCGAGGCGGGACGCCTGGACGAAGCCCGTCATCTCCGCGTGCGGCATGTACCCCACGAGTTCGGAGCCCCGGAGCGTCGCCGCCTTCGCCAAGGCCTCGCCTTCGACGTGGTGAAACTCGGTGAAGGCTTCGCGCTCGGTGGGCAGGGGCGAAAAGGTATTCGCCTCGTGGAAGATTCGGCCGTAGCCGATGCGTAAGGGGCGCCCGCCGCGGCCCAAATCGCCTCCCAAGCCCAAGCGCCTCATGAGAAGAGTTCCCCGAAGAAGAGAACCAGGAGGCGCTCCCGGGCCGGCGGCGATGCGGCGTCGATGAGGCGATGGATGATGGCGCTCTGCTTCGGGAGCTGCCCGTCGGCGATGCCGAGCTGGGCGAGCAGCATGCCCGCGTCGAGGCCGTCGCCCGAAGCATCGTCCTGACCGAGTTGGTCGAACATCGCCACCACGTCGGCGGGAGGTGCCTGGCGCGGGGGCAGACCCACGACGGCCTTTTCGACGTCGGCGATGAGGGCGTCGACGTGGGCCGCGTTGGTCGGGTCGATGCTCAAGTGGATGTGGGCCGGCGATGGGCCGTAGGCGTAGGTCGGCTGCACGTGCCATCCGGCCTCGGTCAGACGGTCGGCGAGCTCGAAGATGTCTCCCTCGTCGGTCGTGAACGCGAAGAGGTTCATGTTTGGCTTGGCGAGCAGGTGGATGCCGTCGATGCGCTCGATCGCCCCGATCATCGTCTGAGTCGCGTCCCACATCGCCTTGGCCCGGGCCCGGTAGCCGGCGCGGCCGAGGTGGTGCATGAGCGCGAAGGCGCCCCCGAGGGCCGACGCCGACTTGCTGCCGAGGGTCGTCGAGTTGATGACCGAGTAGCCCGTCCAGGTCGCGCAGGCGTAGTACTGGGCGTCGCGAAGCTCTCGGCGCCGTTGGAGCAATACGGAGATGCCCTTGGGGGCGAAACCGTACTTGTGGATGTCGAGGGAGATGCTGGTGACGCCCGGGACGGCAAAGTCGAAGGGCGGCACATCGACGCCCTCTTCCCGGAGGAAGGGCAGGGCGAAGCCGCCGACGCATGCGTCCACGTGCATGAGGGCGCCGTGCTCCTGGGCCAGGGCTCCGAGACCTTCGATGGGGTCGACGACGCCGTGGGCGTAGCTCGGCGCCGAGCCGACGACCAGGACGACGTCGTCGCTCATCTTCTCGCGGGCGTCTTCCACCGAGGCGCGCATCGTCTCGGGGTCCACATCGACGGTGATGGCTTCGACCCCGAGGTAGTGCGCCGCCTTGTGAAAACAAGCGTGGGCGGTCACCGGCAGGAGCATCTTCGGGGTCTTCACGGCGGGGCGCGTCTTCCGGGCGTAGTCCCGGGCGGTCTTCACCGCGAGCATCACCGACTCGGTGCCGCCGGCGGTCGCCGTACCGACCGCCTCTTCGGGGGCATTCAAGAGCCCGAGGCACGCGCCGACGACGGTGTTCTCGAGGGTGCGGGCCGAGGGGTAGACCGTCGGGTCGAGGCCGTTGATCGTCATGCACGAGGCGAAGGCGTCGCGGGCTAGAGCCCGGGCTTCCTCCCCGGCGTCGTAGATGAACGCAAAGGCGTGACCGTCGATTTCGAGATCTCGCGACTTGATGTCGGTCAAAGCGGCGAGGACGTCCTCGCGGCTCTGCCCTCCTTCTGGAAAGTCCCTCGTAGTCATCGTCATTCCCCTTCTCTCTTCAGCGGCGCTAGCAAGTGTTCCCAGATGAAGTCGTGTACGGGCCCCAGGTCGACGCCGGCCATCACTCGCTGGACCATCAAACCGTCCTGAGTGGCGCGCAGCGTCGCCACCAACGCCGCGGGGTCGCAGGGCGCCACGGTTCCGTTGGCGATGCCCTCGCGCAGCAGCTCTTCGGCGGCGGCGCGTTGGGCGGCGAAGACGCGATTGCCCACGTCGATGATCTCCGCCATGCGCGGCTTGCTGGTCATCGCGATGGCCTGGCTCAAGAAGACCACCCGCTCTTCGCTACCCCGGTGAAACTCGTGCACGGCGCGGATCTGGGCAAAGAGCCGGTCGATGGGGTGCTGGTGTTCGTTCACCCGCCCCATCACGAAGACCATCTGCTCCGTCAGCAGCTCTTCGAGGGCGCGCTCGACGAGCACTGCCCGCGTCGGGAAGTGGTAGAGCAGGGTCGGCCGTTTGACCCCGAGGGCCTCGGCGAGGCGGCTATTCGAGATGTCGAAGCCCTCTTCTTGGAGGATCTCCACGGCCCGCTGGGCGAGATCGCGGCGCTTTTCGATGTCGACGGGGCGAGCCATGAGCTGACGAATCGTCAAATAACATAATCTGACGATTTGTCAGGTTACTTCTGTGAGAATTCCCCATACTCCCGGCCGATGACCCCCCTGCTCGTCGGCCTCGACTACTCCCCCTGGACCCAGCGCGCGGCCTGGGCGCTCTACCTCTCGGGCGTGCCCGCGCGCTTCGTCCAGTACACCCCGACCCTCGGTGAGCCCCGTCTGCGCCTGCGTCTTCGCCGTCTCGGCGGAACGGTCAGCGTGCCCGTCCTTCTGGGCGCCCCGGGCGGTCCCATCGAGGACTCCTTCGATATCGCCCGATGGGCTGTCGCCCACGCGTCGCCCGAGGCCCCCGCGCCGAACCTCATCCCCGACCTCGCCGCGGCCAACCGCTGGAACGCCCTCGCCGACCGGGCCCTCGAGTACGGCCGCCAACGCCTCGTCCGCCAAATGATCGACAACGCCGGCCACCTCGATGAAGCGTCTTCCAAGGAGTTCCCGCCCTTCGTTGCGCCGATGCTTCGGCCCGTTGCCCGGGCCATTGCCAGACGCACTCTCGGCAAGTACGCACCGGCCCCGCGGAGCGCCATGGCCGATGCCCTGACCCAGCTTCGTGATGCCCTCGGCAATGGGCCTTACGTGCTCGGCGCCGCCCCAAGCTATGCCGACATCGCCATGGCCACCATGCTCGAGGTGGTGAGCCCGAGTTCTCGGACCAAGCGCGGCCCCGAAGAAGTGCGGGACTGGACCGACCCCGAGTTCGCCGAGGAGTTCCGAGACCTTCTCGAATGGCGCGACGCCCTCGCCGCCGAGACGGACTTCCGCGGCGTGCGTCGTTCTCTCAACTCCTGAACTCGTCGGCGAGGCGGCTGAGCAACCGCCGCTGCGGCGTCGAAAGCCCGATGCGCGGCCTCTTCTCGCGCAAAGCCCTCACGACCTCCCACGGCTCCCGCGCATCCCCCCGCTTCAACAGGATCGCCGCCGCCGTCATCGCCGACCGCGCGTGCCCCGCCGCGCAGTGCACGTAGATAGGCCCCTCGGTTTCGGCTGCGCTCTCCACGAAACTACGGAAGTCCGCCTTGCGCGGTGCTGCGCCATCGAGGGTAGGCAACGTTCGATAGTCGAAGGCCTCGCGCACCCCGTCCGGCACGTCGAGCTCCGCCGTGAGGTCCAAGACCACCTTCGTGCCCCGGGGGATCTCGTGCACCTCCGCCCGGCGCCCGACATACAACCCCGGGCTCACTTCGTTGAACGCATCTTCCCCGGACAGCCCGCGAATGAAGCGCATCGTCAGCCAAACCAAGAAGTAGTAGGGCCCGAAGACCACCCGGTTCCAGCCGGGTCGCGTGCCATCGCGCCTCTTGCCGAGCATGCCCGCACCGGCGCCGAGGTACCCCGCGCCAATCACGAAGCAACACCCCGCGGGCCAAGCCAAAACCCACCACGGCCCGCCGTTCGCGGCGGCCAATGCGAAGCATGCCCCGAGGGCGAAGAATGCGGCGCCGTAGAGCACGGGGGCTGAACGCTACACGGCGCCCACCTCTTCCCCAACGGTCTTCTGTGGTACGCCCCAAGCCATGGCCAAGATGACCGTTGAAGAAATCGAGCGCTTCATGGATGCCGCATTTCCCCAAGCGCGATCGTTCGGGTGGATCCTCGAGCGCGTAGGCGACATGTCGGCGCGCGTCCGTCTGCCTGTCGCCCGAGAGCATCTCCGCCCCGGGGACACCGCGTCTGGCCCGACCCTCTTTGCCCTCGTCGACACCGCGATGTACTTCGCCGTGCTCTCCGAAATCGGCCCCCAGGCCCTCGCCCTCACCACCAACTGCAACATCAACTTCCTCCGCCGGGCGAAGGAGGGAGACGTCGTCGCCGACGCGAAGCTGCTCAAACTCGGCCAGCGCCTCGCCGTCGGCGAAGTCTTCGTACGCCGGGCCGAAGACGACGCTGTCGTCGCCCACGCCACCCTCACCTATTCTATCCCTCCCGCCGCAACCGCCTGAACAACTGAGTGCCGGACGTCTGAACTCCGCGCCAGCGCGTGAAGCGCCTATCAGCAATCTCTGGTATGGTCGGCGACCTCCGGGAGGGAATATGAGCGGTCAGAAGAAGAAGCGTCGTGGCAAGGTCCTTCATTTCGCGGTGACCACCGCGCTGCTCGCGACGGCACCGGCCCTCGGCGCCTGCGGCGGAGATCAGGAGACGGTCAACGGGCCCGAGTCGATGGTCAACGAGCCCGAACCGGAGCACGAGACCTCGAACGAGGTCGAGCCCGAACCGGAGCACGAGACCTCGAACGAGATCGAGCCCGAGCCGACCCACCCGATCAACGAGCCGGCCCCGGCCCCGGAGTAGGGCGTGGGTGACGCGCCGGACCCGCTCGGCGGGAGTGGGCGCGGTCTCACCGCGATCCACGTCCAGCAAGTCCACCGCGATGATTGGCCGGACTTCGACGCGTTCGAGGTGTCGCGCTATTCCCTCGGTCTCCGAGTTCGCGCAGCACGTCAATGGATCCGTCGGGCTCGCGAGGAGCTCGGGTCCGTCTACGAGTTCACCGCCGTCGGCCACGCCCTCGCCGAGGCCCGGGTGCCGATCGAGATCCTCGGGGGCATCTCCCGCCTGGTGACCGACGAGGTGCGTCACGCCGAACTCTGCGGGCGCATGGCTCACGTCACCTGGCCCGAAGCCGCTCCCGGCGACCTCGACTTCACCCGCCCGAGCATGCCCTTCCCGGAGCCGCCCTCCTGCAAGGACGCGCCAAGTGAGGTGGAGCCCCTGCTGCGCTGGGCTGCCGACGCCATCCTCTGCTCGTGCTGCATCGGCGAGACGCTCTCACGGCCCCTCTTCGAAGCGGTGGCGACGGTCTGCACCGATCCCGTCGGCGAGGCTGTCATCCGGCAGATTCTCCGCGATGAGCATCTGCACGCCACCTTCGGCTGGGAGACCTTCGCTGAGCTCTGGCCGAGGCTCACCGACGAGTCCCGGAGCTGGCTCGGCGAACGCCTCTCGCGACGCCTCGCGGCTTTCGAGCGCGGCGCCGCCAGCGGCGTTTCCCTCGAAGACCTCGCGGGCACGGAGATCACCATCGAACCCGGGGACCCGGCCGAGCCGAACCTCGCACTCCTGACCAAGGAGCAATACGCGACAATCTTCTACGCGACCCTGGAGCACGAGATCCTGCCGCGCTTTGAGCAGATCGGCCTCGACGCCCGGGGCGCCTGGGCGCGCCGGTCGCAGAAGTGACGCGAACGACCGTCAATACTGGGCAAGAAACGGGGCGACGATCGATGGGCACCGACACCGAGCGAGAACCACTGCGAACGGCCATCGTCTACGACTTCGATGGAACCCTCGCGCCCGGGAACATCCAGGAGCACAGCCTCCTGCCGGACTACCTCGGCGTCGCAAAGGAGGCCTTCTGGGACGAAGTGTACGCACGGCGCCGG
>JAFDCW010001060.1 GCA_019312705.1 Deltaproteobacteria bacterium | reverse complement strand
TTTGACCCATCGCCCTCCCGCGTGCTGATTCGTCCCTAGCGAAGCGCTTCGATAAGCACTTCGCAAAGGGCGAGCGAGATGGAGGGCGAGATGGATTCGGTTCGGTCGAAGTGCAGCGTGTGTACCCGGGAGTTCGAGGCGCGCTTCCGCTATCAAGTGCACGAAGGGCCCGTCGGCTTTTCGTATTATTGCTCGCAGCTCTGCCAGCAGCAGGGCATGGGCGCCCAGGACCAGCGGAGCTGTAGCGTCTGTGCGAAGAGCTTCGAGCTCGAGTTCCCGTACCAGATGTCCGCCGGGGACACCGGGACGACGTACTACTGCACCCCCGGCTGCCGACAGGTTGGTCCGGCCCTCAGCCGACGCCATCGGCGTATCCCCAGCCGCATCGCGGTCTTCAATCACAAGGGCGGTACCGGCAAGACGACGACGGCCGTGAACCTCGCCGCGGGCCTCGCCGAGGCCGGTGACCGGGTGCTGCTCATCGACTGCGATGGCCAGGGCAACGTCGGGGCCAGCCTTGGTATCCGCGGCGAACGCGACCTCTACCACGTCATCGTCGACGGAGCGGATGCCGACTCGGCGGCCGTACCGGTGCGGCCAAACCTCGACGTATTGACGAGCGACGAGCGCCTCGCGGCGGCGGAACTCTACCTCGCCAGCCGCCCCAACCGGGACCGCATTCTCCGAGACCGCCTCGCCGAGCGAGTGCGCGGCTACGACGTGGTCATCCTCGATTGCGCGCCAGCGCTCTCGCTCATGAACCAAAACGTGCTGGTCTACGCCGACAGCGTTCTGCTCCCGGTGAGCTGCGATTACCTCTCGCTGGTCGGCGTCAAACAGGTCCTCCGCACCATCAAGAACGTGCGCGACCTGCTCGACCACGAGGTGGAGCTCCTCGGCGTCATCCCGACCTTCTTCGACGTGCGAAACAAGATCAGTCGGGAGGCCATTAGCACCCTCCGCGAGCACTTTGGCGACAAGTGTCTCAACCCGGTCCGGGTCAATACGAAGCTTCGGGAGGCCCCCCGGGACAAGAAGACCATCTTCGAGAGCGCCCCCATGAGCAACGGAGCCCGCGACTACCGGGAACTCGTGCGCAAGGTCCGGGAGATGCGCGAAGCGGTCCAGACCCGCAACAGCAGCCTGCCGGCGGCCTACGTGCCGCCCCGGCCGGTTTCCATCAATCCGGGCATTCGACTGAGCTGAGGAGAGCCATGAAAGACGTATTCTCCCGCGACGAAGTCGACGAGGTACTCCGGGGCAGCTTCTATCGGAAGGGCGAAGCGCGCTCCAAGGTGAAGGCGCCGACCAAGCGCGCCCTGAAACAGCCGGCGAAAGCCAAGCCGAAGAAGAAGCCGAAGCCCGACCACTACGAGGTCATCTGTATCTCGATGTACAAGGACGACCTCGGTCGCCTCGATGAAGCGGTCAAGCGCCTCAAAGCGAGCGGCCACCGCAAGATGAGCCGTAGCGCCCTCATCCGCTTTGCCCTCGATACGATGGACACCGACTCCCTACCAAAGAGCTATTAGACAGCGTCAGTTGGTCTATTTCTTTATGCCGCGGGCTACGTCGGGGTCGCCCATCTCGCCGCTGAACATCTTGAGCATGTCCGGGGCGGTGATGGCGATCCACGCCGCGGCTTCGTCGAACTCGAGCACGACCGCGTCGTTGATCGTCGACCCAGCCGAGAGCATCTCTTTGGCCGTGCGGTGCATGCGCAGGTAGTAGTCCAAGCGCTCGGGAAACTCCCCGTCGTTGAGCTTTTGCACCATGTGTCTTCCGAACTTCACGAAGGTGCCCGACTCTTTGGCGCCGAAGTGCCCGTCGAAACGAGCGATGTAGGCCTCGAAGGCCGCCTGACTGTCTACGTCCATCGCCCGCGGAGCCTACCAGACCGCGATGCCATCGCGGGGCTCCTCGTGCACCACCTGGCCCCCGAGGATGACCTTTATCGGTCGAACGTCTCCGATGCCGTAGGCGAGAGCCCTGGGGTCATCCTGCGCATAAATCGCGAGGTCGCCCCAGCA
>JAFDCW010001059.1 GCA_019312705.1 Deltaproteobacteria bacterium | reverse complement strand
TAGCCAACGCGCGGACGGCGGCATCTGTCGTTCAAGTAGCAGTCATCATTGTGGGTTTCCCTTTCTATCGGTCCCTCGTCGTGCCTGCAGCGGCTCTCTTCCTCGCCAATCTGGTCGACCTCCTGCTCACGGTTCGGGCCGCCCGCAAGATCGACCCGGAGGTGCACATCCGTCCGGCGCTGCCGCGAGATCGCGGAGAAATCGTCGCGGCGTTTCGCGACGGCGGCGCCCAGCTCGCGGTGAATCTCTCGGTCGTGACGGCTCTGCGCGTCGACCTCTTCGTACTGGTTCGCGTGGCGCCGCTTTCGATCGTGGCGGCCTACGGGGTTGCGGGTCGGGCCGTCGACATGTCCTATCTGATCGCCAAGCAGGCGACCGTGGCGTTGATGCCGCGCCTTGGCGACCCGGCCCAGCGCGCCGGGGCGGTGCGCATCGGCACCGGTGTGTTTGCTGGCGTGATCTTCTCCGGCATGGCGGCCCTCGCCATCAACGGCCAGGGCCTGCTCGTGGTGTGGGTCGGTGACGTGGCGGCGGGTTCCACGCCGGCTCTCGTGCTCATGCTCCTCGCCGGGGCGACGGTGATCATGTCGACCTACGAGGTCGCCTCGTCCATGGTGATGCTCTCGGCCCGGACCGGGTGGTACTGCGCCGTTCCGATCATGATCGGCTCCGCGGTCAACCTGGCCATCTCCGTCGGTGGCGCGAGCACGTATGGGATTTGGGCCGTCGCCGGGAGCACCGTAGTTGGCAACAGCATCATCTTCTTCTTGATGTGGTGGACGGCCCGGCCGCTCCTGGGATGGCGCTACCGGCAGGTTCTGGGCGCCCTCGCCCCCGGGCTCTCGGCCGCCGTCACGGCGGGGGCGGTCGCGCTCTTGCTCCGAGGATTTGGCGCTTCGAGCCTGCTCGGGGCGTTCATCTCCTGCGCGATCACGGGGCTCATCGGTCTCGTCGCGGCGAGCCTGGTGCTGAAGGCGACCGCTCCCGCCGAGGTGTCCGATGAAGGGGATGCAGAGACTCCCTGAATGATTCTGCTATCGTGCGTCCCCGTGAGGCGGGTAAGAAATCGCTTCGGAGCGATCGGCGTGACGATGGTCCTCTTGGCATGCGCTGCCGGGTGCGAGACGACGTGTCGCGCCCAAGCGACCGCCGACGAACTCGCGCCCCAGGTTAGAGAGGTCACGGCCGGAGAGGTGACGGTCTCCTGGCCCGCCATCCGCGGGGCGACGGCGGTGCGCATCCTCTTCGGGACCGAGCCTCCCCGCGGCGACGAAGGCCGCATGCGTGGGACGAAGCGCGTCGCGGCCCTCGATGGCGACGCGCATCACTTCACTCTCGAGCACCTTCCGCCGAACGTCGACGTCTTCCTGCGCGTCGAGGCTGACACCCCCGCCGGTGTGCAGACGTCGGTGGTGCACGCACGAACCCTATCGGGGCCCCGGGAGGAGGGCGCACCGGTCGTGGCCGTCGCCGGCATGGCGCCGAACGTCTTGATGGTGACCTTGCGCGGCGGCAACGGGCGCGTGTGGGCGCGGCGCGGCTGGTCCGTGAAGCGTCGCAACGGTGACGAAATCGCCGTTCGCGAGGTCCACCGCCACTCCTTGCCCGTGGCCCAGCCCGATTATGAATTGGGCTTTGGCGCCGATGACGATCTCTCGGTGGTCTCGGTCGACCACCGCATCTTCCTGGTCCTCGGCGAGGATATCGGAAGCCCCGAGATCCTCACGGTCCGCGGTCCGAACGATACACGCCTGCTCGTACCCTTCAACGATTGCTACCTCGAAACGCCGGTCATCCAACTCAATCAGGTCGGCTACAGCCCGAGGGCCCGGGCCCGGTATGCGTACCTCTCGGCCTGGATGGGGGACGGCGGCGGCCTCGACCTCACGGGCTTCCCGAGCGCCGCCGAGGTGCGCGCCGAGCCCCGGGACCCCCTCGCCGGCCATCCCGAGGTGGCCCACCCGGTCCGCATTCGTCGCCGGTCGAACTCCGACGAAGACGCCGGGTCCCCGGTCTTCGAGATCGATCTC
>JAFDCW010000014.1 GCA_019312705.1 Deltaproteobacteria bacterium | reverse complement strand
CCCCGGCGATCTACCGATCGCACCGTCCGTCCAACGACCGCCTTCCGAAACGCCGCCTTGCTCTGCTTTCGTACAATTCGCGCGTCGTGAACCGTGACCCGGTCGAGGGCGTGGCCCTCGAGGCATGCGCGCACGACCCGAGCGGCGATTTCGACTTCGGGGAGCTCGGGCACGTTCAACAGTATCGCATGGTGCGTGAGACCCAAGCGAGGTCGTCCCGGTTCCGAGCAGCCCGCGGAGCCCATCTTTATAGGTGAGCAGGCAGCGCAGGAAGCGGGGCGAGATCGCGCCGGGTATCGCGCTCCAGGCGATGCTGTTCAGGTGGGCAGGGCGTCGTCGCGCATGCGCGTGGCGACCCTCGTCGCGATGGCCATGATGGCGAGCTGCGGGTTCACGCCGAGGCTAGTGGGCAAGATGCTGCCATCGGTCACGTAGAGCTGCTCGGTGTCCCACACCTTGCCGTTTTCGTCGGTGGCGCCGCGGTCGGGGCTCGAACCCATCTGCGCGCTGCCGAGGGGGTGCTGGGACGCGCATTCGATCTGGCGGCCGGGGACTCGGCTGAGGTCGAGCTTCTTCAGTTGGTCCGCGGTCTGCCCCCGGAGGCCGAGGACCGGCAGGAAGACCTCTTTCGCGCCGGCCTCGAAGAACGACTCGGCCATCACGTTGAGCAGGCGCGGGATCCTCGCGAGCTCTTCTTTGGTCATCCGGTAGGTCACGAAGGGCTCCCGACCGAAGCCGGGGTAGATGCGCCCGCCGCCGCCGTGGTCGTGGATGATGCCGCCGTACATGGCGAGGTGGCCGATGTGCTGGGCGTTGTCCGTGTGCTCGACGCCCACTCCGGGCATCGTCGCGCCGAGGACCCCGGTCGGCACGAAGAGGCTGGTGAGGGTGATGCCTTCGTTCTCGAGGCTGCTCGAATGCGTGCTCTGGAGGGCGCCGCGCCAGCCGCGGACCGGCTCGTCGAAGCGGGCCAACATGCGAAATCCTGGATGCAGCGTCATGTTGCGCCCGACGTGGCGGCGCGACCCGATGCCGCTACGGATGAGCAAGGTCGGCGTATGCCAGGCGCCGCAGGCGACGACGACGCGCTTGGCGTGCACTTCGAAGCGGTCCCCTCGCCGTCCGCCGCGCCGATTGAGCAGCCGGCCGCGCACGCCGACGGCGCGGCGCCCCTTCATCACGATGCGGTCCACGCGGCAGTGGGAGTAGACGTCGGCCCCGTCGCGGACCGCCTGCGGAAGATAGCTGAGGTCGACGCTCCGTTTGGCGCCGTGGGGGCAGCCGAAGTTGCAGCGCCCGCAGCCGTTGCAGCCTTCGGTATTGCGGCGCATCGGCTCGACGGAGAGGCCCTTCTTCTCGGCGCCGATGCCGAAGAGCGCCGAACTCCGGCTCTGCATCGAGGCCGGGACCTCTTCGACGTGGGTCGCCTCTTCGACGCGCTCGAAGAACGGCTCCATCGCCTTCGCGTCGTAGTCACGCAGACCGAGGTCGGTGGTCCATTCGTGCAGCACGGCCTCGGGGATGCGAAAACATACGCCTCCGGTGATAACGGACGAGCCGCCGACGGCCTTACCCATGGTCACGTTTACCGCCGGGGTGCCGCCGAGGCCCATCGCGATGGTGAGGGCTCCGTCGCGCCACATGTGGCGGAGGGATTCGCTGGGGCGGAAGGCGCGGTACTCCTTCTGGGTCACCCGGGCGCCTTCTTCGAGGACGACGACCGACTGGCCGCTCTCGGCGAGCTCCTTGGCCACCACGGCACCGCCGGCGCCGGAGCCGACGATGACCACGTCGGCGGAGACGGCGAGGGTGCCCTGGTGGTCGCGCATGGAGTGGTAGTCGCCGGCGGTCATTGGCTGTGCTCGCCGGTTAGGCACGTACCGTCGAAGCCGACCGTCGCGGCGGCGTCGGGGTGCTCGTAGTAGACGATGCAGAGGAGGGCTTTGGCGCCGAAGAGGGCGAGGGCGAAGGGGCTTCGCTCCATGCGTTCGAGGGCCCGGGTTCGAGTGGCGAGGGAGAGCCACCGGAACGGGACGAGGCGGAGGGCCAGGAGAGGGCCGAGGAGGCTGATGGCGAAGAGGCAGAGGCCGAAGACGCGGCCGGCCCGGGGCCCGGATTGGGCGATGAAGTCGTCGAGGTCATCGACGAGCCAGTCGAGGCGGGCGGCCGGGGGAGGGCCGTCCGCGGTGGTGAAGAGAGCCTCGGCGACGGCTCGGGCGGTGCCCTTGGCGGCGCCCCCGAGGCCGCGGCGGCCCATGACCCGGTCCGGGACCTCGACGCGTCCAGTTCGCAAGAGACCTGCCATCGACCGGATGATGCCATGTTGATGCCCGGCCCTGGCGCGGTATCGTCGCCCTGCCGATGACCGACGAGACCCCCCAATCCAGCACCCGCAGCCGCCCCCTCGCCGCCCTCCGGGCGATGATCGACGCCATCGATCGGGACGTTTTGATGCTCTTTGCCCGACGCATGGCCATCGTCGGCGAGGTCGCCGCGTTTAAACGGGAAAACACCGTTCGCATTCGCGATCTCAGCCGTGAGCGCCGGGTGCTTTCGGACCGATCCTCCCGGGCCGAGCGCCTGGGCCTCCCCGGAGGCACGATCGAGTCGGTCTTTCGGCTGCTCCTGGTCGCGAGCCGCGACTACCAGGCGTCGCTTCGGGCGGAGCTTCCCCTGGAGGTCGAGGCGCGCACCGTCGCGATCCTCGGCGGCGGCGGCGGCATGGGCAAGCGCCTTGCGGAGATGTTCGGTGACCTCGGGCACCCGGTGATGATCACCGACCTCGATACGCGCCTAACCAACGTCGAGGCCGCCAAAGCGGCAGACGTCGTCGTCGTGTCCGTGCCCATCGACAAGACCGAAGCTGTCATCGCCGAGGTCGGCCCCCATGTGCGCGAGGACGGCCTTCTCATGGACGTCACCAGCATCAAGCGCGAGCCCGTCGACTGGATGATGAAGGCGACCAAGGCCAGCGTCGTCGGCACGCACCCGATGTTTGGTCCGGGGGTGCACAGCCTGAGCGGCCAACGCGTCGTGCTCTGCGAGGGGCGCGGCGCCGAGTGGTATGCGTGGGTGAAGCAGATGCTCGCGGCTCGCGGCCTAGTCGTCACCGAGACGTCCGCCGAGCAGCACGACAAGGCCATGGCCATCGTTCAGGTCCTGAACCATTACCACACTCAGGTCCTCGGCCTCGCCCTGGCGCGTATGGAAGTGCCCCTCGAAAAGACCCTCGAGTTCACCTCCCCGGCGTACCTCCTCGAGATGTACGTCACGGCCCGGCACTTCGCCCAGGCCCCGGAGCTCTACGGCGAAATCGAGATGCGCAATCCCGAGACCGTCGAGGTGATGAAGGCCTTTGCCGCCTCCGCGGCGGAGCTCGCCGAGGTGATCGAGGCCAAGGATCAGGCCCGTTTCCGCGGCATCTTCGAAGAGGTCCGCGGCTACTTCGGCGACTTTACCGACGAGGCCCTCGAGCAGAGCCGCTTCCTCATCGACCGACTCATCGAACTCACCGCGGGGCGCAGCGGGGCCGGGGCGACGGGAGATTGAGGCCCGCGCGCACGGCGCCCTCCTAAAAGCCCAGATTCATCCCTGCTTCGTGCAGCTTCTTGCGTACCGCGGTTGCCCGCGACGCATCGCCGATGGCGAGGACCGCGAGGCCCGTGGCCGCGAGGGCTGCAGGCACGCTCGCTAGGCCGAGGAGGCTGAAGATGCCGTGGAACATGGCGTATGCCTGCCATACGACGGCCCCCAGGAATGCGAGGCCCCCGATGAGGGTGCTCCCGATCGCCGCCCAGGTCCGGGCTCGGTACGTCATCGCGGCGAGGAAGACGAGCGCGACGGCGAAGGCGACGTGCACCCAGGGCACCAACTCCAGCCACTCCGACCGAAAGCGCACCAGGAAGAGCTGGATGCCTGTGAACGCGAAGAAGACCCCCGCCACTCCGAGGACGGATGCGGCCGCTTTGACCTTCCAGGTCCCCGTGGCGAGCGAGATGTCGACCTCGTCGAGGGTGTTCATGCAGAGGGCGGTAGCATGCGGGGGCCGGTCCGGCCCGTGAGGTTCCCTCATGGCGGAAAGGCGTACCAGGTCGGTCGCGGGTCGCGGCACGCGCCGTCGAAGCCGTGGTCGTCGTAGACGTTGCACTCGGTGCTGCAGCCGGAGAGGTCGCAGGTCACCCGCTGCCCGAGAGTGACCGCCCGGGACAGGCAGTAGTCGTGGCACCGGGTCGGGGTCATCGTGGGGCAGCTGGCACAGGTCGTACGGTCAGCACAATCGCCGTTGTCGAGGCCGCCGATTTGGGTCGTGATCGGACACCCGGAGCCGACGTACTCGATCGATGCGCAGCTTTCGTTCGTGCTCGGCTTCGGTTCGGGGCAAGCTGCTTCGGCGACCTCCGTGCCTGTGAGGTCGCGACAAATCACGGGGCGTGTGCGCTGGCCGGAGGCACACGTGGTCCAACCGCCGACGTCCCAGTCCGGGCAGACGTCGCACGTCCCGCCGCAGTCGATGCCGGTCTCCGTTCCATTTTGAATGCCGTCTTCACAGGTGGGACCGGCATCGGCCGCTGCGTCGGCCGCTGCGTCGGCCGCCGCGTCCGCATTGCCGGCGGAATCCGGCGACCCGGCGTCGATGGCAGCCGAACACCGACCATCGACGCAGAGCTCCGGAGAGCAGAGCGCGGCCATTCCGGACGCCGCGGTGACGTCCACCCGAATGAGAGATTCCAAGATGGGCAGGTCGCGCACCGAGCACCCAAAGCCGATGACGCCGCAATCGGCCGAGAGCGCGTCGGCAGTGAAGGCGTAGGTGCCCGGCGCCAGCCGCGGGGGCGCGGGGGCCCTGGTATCCGCCGGATCGACCTCTTCGTCGTACAACGCAGGACCGTCGCAGCCTCCCTCACGGACCGCCAGCCTCAACGACGCGACGTCCGCCGCGGGAACCGAGACGACCACTTCCCAGCCCAGGGCGTGCGGGTCCCCCTCGCATCCAGCCCCGAAGACTACGACCGTGAGGGCGGTGAGAAGAAGCAAACTAGCTCGCACCTGTCTATTAGACCACGTTTGCGAGGTCAGTTCAGGTCACTCGATGGCGCACCGCCTCGGAGGCGCTCGGCGGTCGGAGCGCCGGACACCGCCAGAGGGGGCGGAGCACAATCGATTTCTGCCAGCCTCCAGATCATGTGCCGTAGTTTTGCGCGGGTCCTGTATGGCCTAGCTGTTGTTCCGTTCGCCGTCCTCCCGCGCGGCTCTAGCCGAAGCTCGCGAATTCGGCGGAGTCGTGGGCCGAGAAGACCCGGACTTCGTGGCGATGTTCACGCACCAGCGCCTGGAGACGCCGCTGGTTCCACTTGCGGCGTGCGTCGTCGAAGGCGACGAGGGACTGGAAGGCGCGAAACCCCGGAGGGCAATGGGGGCGGTCCGGGTCCATCTCGGCATGGAAGAAGTACGCGTCGCCGGCGTGCAGGAGCCACCCAGAGTCCGTGTCGACGGCGACCCCCGCGTGGCCCGCCGAGTGGCCGTGCAGTGGGACGAGGAGGATCTCCGGGGGCAGGCCGACGAGGTCCCGGACGGCTTCGAAGCCGAAGAAGCGGCCGCCATCCACGTCGTAGAGCGACCAGTCGGGGTCGTGGGCCCATTGCGCAGTTCGGTAGCGGGCTCGGTCCTTCGGCGCGGGGTTGGCCGCGGCGTCTCGCTCACGGCGCAGCGCGTGGACCTTTGCCCGGGGAAAGTCCCCGAGGCCGCCGGCATGATCCAGGTCGAGGTGGGTCAGGACGATGTGGCGTACGTCATCGGCCGTGAAGCCCAACGCCTCGATCTGCCGGATCGCTGTCTCGCTCTCTTCGAAGCGCGGCGAAAGCAGGTGCCGGGTGGCGCAGAGGCGCTCAGGGCTGCGGAGATCCCCGAGGCCAAAACCCGTATCGATTAGGACTAGGCCCTCGTCGGTTTCGACGAGCAGGCAATGGCAGACGATGCGTCCCCGGGACAGGAGCCGCCCCGTGCCCAGGAGGAGACGCTGAAGGGGCGGACACATGGTTCCGCAGTTGAGGTGGTGCACTCGCATGACAGCCGCGGCACTATAGCCCAGGGATGTGCGGCCGATACACATTGAGCCTCTCGGTGGAGGAGATCTGGGACGAACTCGACCTCGACGGCGAGCCCGGCGCGGACATCTGGTCCCAGGGGCCCCAAACGACCCTCGCGCCGCGTTTCAACATCGCCCCGAGCCAAGCGGTGCCGGTGGTGACCGACAAGAGCCCCGGCAAGCTGGTCATGGTGCGTTGGGGGTTGGTGCCGTTCTGGGCGAAGGACCCCAAGATTGGCTACCGCATGCTCAACGCCCGGGGGGAGACCCTCGCCGACAAACCGGCCTTCCGGGACTCGTTCAAGAAGCGTCGGTGCCTCGTCGTCGCGGACGGTTTCTACGAATGGAAACGCCCGGAGGAACCCGCCGAAGCTTCCCAGACCTCCAAATCCAAGAAGACGCGCAAGGCGCCCAAGATTCCGTTCTACGCCCGGCCGACGGCGGGTGGTGTGCTGACCTTCGCCGGGCTCTGGGCATCGTGGCGGCCGAAGGATATGGCGAGTGAGCAAACGGGCGAGCAGCCCGGCCCGCAGGTGATCAGCTGCACCGTCGTGACCACCGACGCGGCGGGGCCAATGTCCGACGTGCACCACCGCATGCCGGTGATCCTCGAGGGCGACGCCCGGGCCCGGTGGCTAGACCACGGGTCAACCCCCGAAGACCTCGACGCGCTCATCGCTCCGCGGATTCCCGATCTGGAACTCTTCGCCGTTCGTCCCTTGGTCAACTCCGTCAAGAACGACGGGCCCGACCTCATCGTGCCCGCTGACCAAGATGGACGAACTGGCCTGACCGATGATGACGGGGTGCCCTCGCAGCGGATCCTCGTCGACTAGGACACTGCGGGGCGGCGCGCCTAGCTCGCCGCCGTCGACGTCCCGGGTTCCAGGTCGTCCGCCAACAAGGCGACGACCGTGCGCCACGGCGCATCCGTCAGAGGCACGTGGTCGGACGCGCGGTGGCGGTCGCTCTCGCGCGTAACCCGCGTCGGTGGGACCCATACGCGCTCGCTGACCATCGGCAAGAACGCGCGCCGGTCGACGTAGCCGTCGACCCGGGCCTTCAACGCCGCCCGGGTCAGGTCCCGGAGGGCCAGAGTATTGAGCAGCACGGCGTAGATGACCGCCACCGGCCATGCGAAGCCCGCGGTGCCGATGACCGCGAGGGTCAGGTAGAGGCTCAGGAAGAGGCCAACGACGAAGCGCCGTCGGAACGGCGACAAGAGGTAGCCGAAGCCGATGGGGATGAAGGTGCCCGCAGTGAGCACCCCGCCAGCTACGGCGCAGGCGGTCGTGACCAGGGCCTGGGCACGAAGGCTGCCCGCATCTTCGGGGGCCCAAAAGCGGGTCGACTGCCCACGCTGGGCGTATCCCGGGAGCCCGGAGCGCGAGGCCTCGGAGTCCGGGCGGACTCGAACCAGGCCGGTGGCCGTGGTGGCCTCTTCGAGGAGGGGCAGTACGTCTTCTTCGACGGACGGGAAGAGATAGAAGACGACCTCGAGGATGCCGCCATTGTCCGTGTCTTCGGCAATGGCGACGGTGCGCGCGGTCGTGGACTGGGCGACGCCCACCCGGGTCACCGTGGCATGGGGGAAGGCGACCAGGCGCGGTCGCCACCCGACCTTCGTCGCGAAGTAGACGGTGTCTTCGGCGAGCACGAGGAATCCCGCCCGGCACCGCCCCGCCTCTCGGGCCCGGTATGCATAGCAGGGGACGAGATGGGCCGCGGCGGGGTCGCCGCCCAGGTCGGTCACCGCGCGCATGAGCCAGGCCGGCGCGCGCGCGATTTCGGCTTCGGCGCCGCGGCTCCGGCGGAGCTTGTGCACGAGGGCGATGCCGATGCGGAAGTTGATCCAGGTGAGGCGCGTCAGGAGGGGGCCAGTGAAGAGGCCGACGACGAGGTAGGCGCCGAGGCCCGCGGCGAGCAGCAGGCTATCCCCGAAGGCGAGGCCGGCGAGGGAGAGGGAGACGGAGAAGAAGTCGTCCATGAACGAATGGAGGATCTTCAGCGAGGGCAGGGGGACCAAGGCGAGGACCAGGCGCGTGCCCGTCTTGGCGATCGTCGAGAGCCATCCGTAGACCCCACCGAGGGTCAGGGTGATAGCGAAGAGCGAGCCCCCGAGCAACCAATCGAACTCGGCGCGGACCACGTCTACCGGCAACTCGCCAGTGAGGCCAACGGGCATGAACGCGAGCGCCTCGACAGCGACGGGCTGCGCGTCGGCGACGGCATAGGCGATGATGGCTGCCACGGCGACCGACGCGAAGGGACGCCACATCGTCGACAGGGGCACCAGCCAGTTCGATATCCACGAGACCTTGTCGGCCAGGGATTCGGCGCAGGCGACAGAGATGAAGAGCCCGCCGAGGGTCCAGAGCAGAGCCTGGGGACCGAGGTGGTGGAGGGCGGCGTGCAGCTCCGGCTCCATGAACATGCCGGGCACGCTGGCGGGGGCTGCCAGGAGGAAGAGCAGGCCGAGGGGGACCCACGGATTCTTCCCGGCGGCGGCCGACAGGGCAACAGCTGTGACGAGTGATGCGGGGATGGCATCCATGAAGGAGCATCATTATCACGCTTGGGCCCTTGGCAGCGCCGCGGTGGTGCCTACACTTCGGGCCCATGACCACCTTCCAAGGCACATACACCGCGCTCGTCACGCCTTTCCGCCGCGGCGAAGTCGATGAAGAGGCACTCCGGGACCTGGTTGAGCGCCAGATCGCCGCCGGTATCGACGGCCTGGTCCCCTGCGGCACGACTGGCGAAAACGTGACCCTTTCGGACGAGGAGCACGGCCGGGTGGTGAAGGTCGTCGTCGAAGCTGCGAAGGGCCGGGTCCCGGTCGTGGCGGGCGCTGGGTCCAACAGCACGACCAAGACCGTGGCCCATGCGAAGGCGTGCCGCGAGGCCGGGGCCGACGGCCTCCTGCTGGTGTGCCCCTACTACAACAAACCGACCCAGGCCGGGGTCGAGGCTCACTTCCGCGCGGTTCTCTCGAAGGTGCCGATGCCGGCGATGCTCTACAACATCCCCGGGCGCACCCACGTCGATCTCACGGCCGAGACGCTGGTCCGGCTCATGGACGTCGAACACATCGTCGCGGTGAAAGAAGCCACCGGGAACATCGTCCGCACCCAGCAGATAGCCGCGCTCTGCGGTGACCGCTACTCCATCCTCTCCGGCGACGACGCCTTGACGGTCGGGCTCATGGCGGTTGGGGGGAGCGGTGTCGTGAGCGTCCTGTCGAACGCCTTCCCGGCGGAGGTCGCCGACGTCGCGCGTCGCATGGCCGCGGGTGACCTCGCGGGAGCCCGTGCATTGCAGCACCGCCTCTTGCCGGTCTACGAGGCGATGTTCATCGAGCCCAACCCGGGCCCGGTGAAGTTCGTGATGGCCGAGGCCGGGAAGATCGCGCCGGAGATTCGCCTGCCGATGACCTGGCCGACCGAGGGCGCCCAGGGGCGGATCCGAGCTGCGGTCGAGATGGCCGGGCTCGCCTCGTGAGCCGCGCTCTTGCAATCCATGGCGCGGGCGGTCGAATGGGGCGCGCTATCGCTGACGTCGTGGCTCGAGGCGGGCAGGGCCAAGAGCCCCAAGAGCCCGAAGAGGGCGTGACCCTCGTCGTGACCGGGGCGATCGAGCGCGAGGGCAGTCCCCTCGTCGGGCAGGACTTCGGGGTGGTGACGGCGGCCGGGGAGAGCGGCGTAGTGATCACGGCGAGCCTCACCGACGGTCTCGCAGGCGCCGATGTCGCGATCGATTTCACGGGTCCAGCGTCGACCCGGCACTTCGTTGCGGCCTGCGCTGACCTCGGTGTTCCGGCGGTGGTCGGTACGACGGGCCTCGATGCCGAGGCCCTCGCAGCCCTAGACGCGGCCGCGGCGAAGGTCCCGGTGGTCTTTGCGCCCAACATGAGCGTCGGCGTGAATGTGCTCTTTCACCTGGCAGCCCGGGCGGCGGCCCTGATGGGGCCGGAGTTCGACGCAGAAATCGTCGAGATGCACCACCGCCACAAGGTGGATGCGCCGAGCGGGACGGCGCAGCGCTTGGCCGAGGTGGTTGCGGCGGCGAAAGGCATCGACCTCAGCCGGGACGCCGTACATGGGCGCAGTGGGCAGGTTGGTGCGCGTCGTGACGCGGAGATCGGCGTGATGACGCTGCGCGGCGGCGACGTAGTTGGCGAGCACACGCTCTTTTTGGCTGGGGCGGGGGAGCGCGTGGAGTTGACGCATCGCGCGACCGACCGGGCGATTTTTGCTCGGGGCGCAGTGCGCGCGGCCCGGTGGGCGATTGGGCGGGACGCAGGGCGGTATGACATGGCGGATGTGCTGGGATTAGCGGGGTAGGGCGTAGCCGTAGGCGTGGCCGCTCCCGTTCCCGTTCCCGGGGCCGTTCCCGGGGCCGTTCCCGTTCCCGGGGCCGTTCCCGTTCCCGGGGCCGTTCCCGTTTCCGGGGCCGTTCCCGTTCCCGTTCCCGTTCCCGTTCCCGTTTCCGGGGCCGTTCCCGTTCCCGTTCCCCCTCAACCAACGCCGATCAAACCGCCGCCGACGCAGCCGCCTACGGGTAACGCGTCGGCGCGAGGGTCGGGTTGCCGGTGTCCGAGGTGGCGATGAGGGAGGCGGTGAGGTCTACCGTCCAACCCGATGCGGTGATCCGCTGGAGGTTCGAAGTTGCGATGGCGAGGCTGCCGTCGGGGCCGCCGAGGATACTGGTGGGGAGATTGGCGAGGTGGCTGGCGAGGATGGTGCCGGTGCCGTCCGCTCCAGGGAAGGTGCACAGGAGGCTGACGGTCCGAGCGCCGGTGACCATGTACGGGCCGCTGCCGTTGAGGACGACGGTGACGACGCCGGGCTCGGCCTCCACGCTCGTCCACGTCACGGTGAAGTCCATGGTCCGATCGATGGATAGCGGCGGGGACATGAAGGAGGGCGCGCTCACGGTGATGGCATACGGCGCGGGCACGTTGCCGCTAAAGGCCGGTACGGCATCCCCGGCCGCGGTCATGGTCAGTGTTTCGCCGCCATTGAAGACGAGGCCGACGCCGCTGGTGATGGGGTAGTTGCCGTCCGCTTCGGGGGTCACCGAGACGTCGACCGCGCCGCCGGTCGTGGTGATGACGCCGGCGCTCGGGAACGATGGGGGCCCTGCGTCCACCATGCCGGCATCCGGTGTGCCGCCGTCGCTAACGGGGGGAGGGGCGAAGATGCACTCGGTCATGACACACGGGCTCAGGTCCGTGATCGTGCATCCCTCCGTGCCTCCGGTCGCCGTGAATGTCGCCGACATCGTGTGGGTGGCCATCACCGGGTTGGGCGTCTGCACCAACTGTACGGCGCCGCGGCCGAGTTCCGGGGTGCCGCTGTCCGATCCGGCGTCCGGGGTGCTGCTGTCCATGGTGCTGGAGTCCATCATCACGCCGGAGTCGGCGATCCCGGAATCCGGGTCCCCTCCGCCGAGGGGCACGCACTGCTGCGCCATACATCGATTGAAGAGCGGGCAATCGGTGTCAATGACGCATTGGGCGTCGGAGCCCCCGCAGGCGGCAGCCGGCAGGAGGGCGGGGAGGAGGACAAGCAGGGCCACGAAGAAGCGCATGGGGGAAGGTTACCCACCCTGGCCGCCGGATGTCGACCGTCGACGGCCCTAGAAATGTTGTGGCCCTTGGGTCGAATCTGACTGTCGCCGCGAGCTTTTTGGGCTGCTATCGTTGCCGCGATGACCGGGGATGCGGCGAGTTGCCCCTCCTGCGGGGGAAAGAACCTCGCTGGGGCAAAGTTTTGTGGCGCTTGCGGGCAGACGCTGTCTTCCGCGGCTGCCGCGCCCGCACCCGTCCCTGCGCCCGCGGCCGCCGTTCCGGCAAAAGCGAACCCCAAGCGCACGATGCTCGGCATGGTGGCGATGCCCCCGCCGGCTGGCTCCGAAGTGGGGCCTGTCCAAGGGCCTCCGGTCGCGGCCCCGGTCGCGGCCCCGGCCCCGGCCGAGCCGCGCCCCGCCGCCGCGGCGCCACCGGCGAAGGCCCGGGCACGCACCATGATGGGCATGTCGCCGATCGTACCCCCCGCGGGGCACGGCGCTTCGGGGCCGGCACCCATTCCCGAGGCGCCTCCGGGGCAGGCGCCCCCCCTCGAGGCGGCGCCTCCCGAGGGTCCGTCGGCGTCGTTCGAGTCCGGGGCCATCGACGAGTCCGACCCCCACCAAGCGGCGACGGCGAGCTTCGCGGCGCCGCGGGTGCCGGCGACGACAAACCGCACCATGCTCGGCATGCCCCAGGCCGACCTCGAGGCGGTTCAGGCGGCCCAGGCGGCGGCCGCAGATGCGGCTCCGGCGCCAGCAGCAGAGGCCGGGGCCCAGGGCAAACGAGCCGATCCCCTCGGTCCGACAAACCGCACGATGCTCGGCATGGTGGCGACGCCTCGTCCCGACGGGGCGCCGCGGTCGAACTATCCCGGGCCGCCGGCGGCCCCCGCGGCGGGGCCGCCCCGTCAACGAACTCACCGTCAGTACACCGATTCGAATTCCCTTCCCCCGCCCGCTCCCCGCCGCAAGGGCAACAAGCTGGTCATCATCGCCGGCGTGATGCTCGTCGCTCTGCTGCTCGTTGTCGGCGGCGGCCTCGGTATCTATCTGCTCATGTCTGGGGATTCCACTGCGGTCCGCGCGTCCGTCGTGCCGACCGAGGCCGGGGACGGTCTGCGTGTGGAGTTCGCCGACGCGCCCGAAGGCGCCCGCGTGCGCTTCGGTGGGCAGGAGCTCGTCCTCGAGGACGGCGCGAGCGTTTTTCCCCTCGCATCCGACACCCTGACCGTCGGCGACAACGAGCTCACGGTCGAACTCATCGATGGCGACGGCCAGCAGGAGGCCCACACGGTCACCCTCACGGTGAGCTACCGGGTCCGGGCCGATCTGAGCGCCCTCGCCGCCAACCCCCCCGGCCTCGCGATCGTCGTCGACGCGCTGCCAGGGTCCGAGATCACGGTCGGGGACGAAGCCGTCACCCTCGATGATGAGGGCCGAGGTCGCCGGCTCTACCCGATCGACGGCCCCGCCGACGAGGCCGTTCTCGAACACGAAGCCGAGTACCGGGTCACCCTCCCGGACGGCCAGGTGCACGTCGGATCCGTCGAGACCCGTGTGCCCTTTGCGACCCTGCAGCTCGACCGCCCCGGCATCGATGTCGTGACGGATGCCGAGAGCATCGAGGTGGCCGGCGCCGTGCACACTGGCGGTTCGGTAACCATCGCCGGGGCTGAGGTAGAGCAGGTCGAAGGGCGCTTCGTATTCGCCCTGGCCCTTCCGGAGGTGGGCGAGCGCGAGGTTCGAGTCGTGGCCCGGCAGCCCGGCCACGCCCCGCGCACCATCGCCATTCAGATTCGTCGCGTGCAAGATATGGAGGCCGAGGCGGCATCCTTCACCGCCGAGCCAGGTCTCGACTACGCGCGGCTCGCCCAGAACCCGACCATCTATCGCGGCAAGCAGGTGGTCCTCGAAGGGCGGGTCTACAACGTCGATGTGAGCAACGGCCGTAGCTTCCTGCAGATTCTCGTGCGTGGGTGCTCGCGAGGCCGGCGCTGCCCACTCTGGGTCACCTACTCCCAGGCCACCGACGCCACCGTGCACGACTGGATTCGGGTGCTCGGCACGGTGACGGGAGAACAGCAGTTCCGCTCCGAGAGCGACCGAGTGATCACCGTGCCCCGGGTCGACGCGCGGTTCGTGCTTCCTGCACGGGCCGATCGGTGAGCGACCTCGCCGACGGCGCCACGGGCACGCTCGAACCCTGTCCGGCGTGTGAGCGGCCCAACTCGGACACGGCTCGCTTCTGTGCCAGTTGCGGCCTCGCGCTCACGCCGGTGAGCGGCCCGGGGATGATCGAAGCCGTGGCCGACCCCTTGGTGGGCCGGGTCATCGCCGACCGCTACCGCATCCTTTCGCTCCTCGGCCGCGGCGGCATGGGCGTGGTCTACAAGGTCGAGCACATCCACATCGGCAAGCTGATGGCGATCAAGCTCCTGCACGGGGAGCTTTCGCGCGACAACGACACCCTCAAGCGCTTCAAGCGTGAAGCCGAGGCGGCCTCGCACCTCGACCATCGCAATACGGTGCAGGTATTCGATTTCGGGCGCGACCAGGGGCTCACCTACCTGGTGATGGAGTTCCTCGACGGGCAGGATTTCGGTTGGGTCATTAAGCACGAGGGGCCCCTCGACTTCGCGCGGGCCGCGCGCATTTGCGCTCAGGCTTGTTCGTCGATCGGCCAGGCACACGCGGCGGGCATCGTGCATCGGGATGTGAAGCCCGAGAACATCATGATCATCGACGGTGACGACGCCCCGGACATGGTGAAGGTCCTGGATTTCGGTCTCGCTAAGTTGCGCGACGATGGCGGGCAGACGATCACCCGCGCCGGGGCGATCATCGGCACGCCTTACTACATGGCGCCGGAGCACATCCGCGGCGAGGAGGTTGATGCTCGGGCCGATATCTATTCTCTCGGCGCCGTACTCTACAAGGCGGTAGCTGGCGTCCCGCCGTTTTGGGCGGCCTCTCCGATGGGGGTGCTCACCAAGCATCTCACCGAAGACCTCATCCCGCCGCGGGAACGGGCGAGCCGACGCGACCTTCCCCCGGAGACCGACGCGATCGTCGGCAAGGCCATGGCGCGCGATCCCGAACGCCGCTACCAGACCATGCGCGAGTTCCGGGATGACCTCGCGGCATACCTCGCGACTACGGGGGAGGAGCTGGCGGATTCGGCGATCAGCCGGCCCCGCATTGGCGAGATGGGCGAGCGTCGGGTCGTGCACGTCGCCACCCGAGGTGACGTCGACCACTACGAGCGGGGTCTGGCGGCCAAGGGGTGGCTCGGACGCATCGTGGCTGGACTCCTCGTCGTCGGCCTCGTCCTCGGGGGAGGGTGGTGGTACCGCCATCAACCGGCCGAGGGCGGTCCGGAGCGGGAGCAGGAGCCCAACGGCGACCCGGCGTTGGCGAATCCCTTGGCTCCGAATCACGATGTTCGTGGTCAGCTCGGCCAACGACAGGATGTCTCCGAGGGGGACGCCGATGTATTCGTCATCGACAACCCAGGTGGCGAACGGCGGGTGATGTCCTTCACCGCCTCCGGGCTGCCGAACATGGACATCGCCGTCGACGTGGTAAAGGCGGGGATCCCCACACCGGTTCTGGTCGCGGACTCGAATCGTCGCGGGGGGGGCGAGGCGGTCCCGAACTTTCCCCTCAGCGGGTCGACCTACTACCTGCGCGTTCGTGAAGTCCGCGAAGCGGGCGCGATGCCCACGGAGAATGTCTCCGACGATTACGTTGTCCGCTGGTCCTTCGTCGAACCGTCACCGGAGGATGAGCACGAGGTCAATGACTCCCTCGAACTTGCGGAGATTATCGAACTCGGTGCGCCGCGGCGCGGCTTCCTCGGCTGGGAGGGCGACGCGGACCTCTACTGCGCCGCCGCTGACGGCGCGTCGATGGAGGTTCGTCTCTCGGCCGTTCCAACCCTCGATGTGGTCCTCCGCGTCGTGAACCGAACTACGGCAACGAGCCAGCGGGTCGACGCCGGCGGTCTGGGTGCACCGGAGCGAGCCGAGCTCCCGGCGGTCCGCGGGGGCGCGACGTGTTTTGAGGTCAGTGCGGCCGCGGGCGAAGGCGCCCTGAATGCGGATGCGACCCAACAGTATACCCTGACCCTCGCTAATCGAGATGCGGCTAGCGCCCACGAAGACGCGGGCGGAGACGGTCCGTGAGCCGCGACACCAGCGCTCTGGCCGTCATGTTCCTGGTGGCCCTGGCCCTGGTCTGGTCGGCGGCCGACGACGCGTTTGCGCGTCCGGTACGCATCGGTCGCTACACCGAGATCCCCTACGGGGTTCCCGCCTCACCCTGGGTCACCGGCGGCGGCGGGCCGCGCCGGTCCGGTCGCTCCGAGCATCGGGCCCCGGTCGAGGCACCGACGATGGTCTGGGAGACGCGCCTTGGCTCTTCCGCCCCTTCGGCGCCGCTGCTGCTCCCGGGGGGGGAACTCTACGTGGGAAGCTCCACCGGGGTCACTGCCCTCGGTGCCAACGGGGCGGTTCGCTGGAATCAGCGCCTCGGTTTCGTCACCGGGACGCCGTCGCTCTCGCCTTCCGGCGACATCGTGGTGGGCACCAACGCGGGGGGGCTGATTACCCTCGGTCGAGACGGCCAGGTCATGCACCGGACGATGGTCGGCGGTGCAGTCCGGACTTCTCCCCTGGTCCTCGACGATGGTTCGGTCGTCGTCACGGCCCTCGATCAGGCAGTGCATCGCTTCGATGCCGGGGGGCGCCGCCTCTACCGCGTGACCGTGGCGGCCCAGACCCATGAACCCCCCGCTTGGACCCGCGACGGCCTGCTCCTGGTCCCCGCTGGGGATTCGGTACACGTCCTGACCGCCCGGGGCGAGCGCGTAGCGTCTCATTCGCTCGGGGCGAGCATCGTCGCTGGCCCCGCCGTGGGCCGCGACGGCACGGTGTGGGCCCTCACCCACGACGGTGCCCTGCACCAGTTTCGCGGTAGAGGCGGGCCCCGGCAGCGCACGCCCTTGGACATCACCGTCAGCAACGTGGCGGGGATCGCGGTGGGCCAGGACGGGGCCGTGCGGGTCCCCGGGCGAAACGACGCCTTGGTCTGCGTCGGCCCGACCGGGACCGAACGCTGGCGCGTAACCGGCGAGGGGGGCTTCACCGGCGAGGTCACCGTCGACGCGGCCGACGTCACCCTGGCCATCAGCACCGCCGGGCGCCTGCTCGCCGTCGACCCCGCGGGCGAGATCAAGTGGCGCGTCGACGTCGGCGCGCGCACCCTGAGCGCGGTAGTCTTGGGCGAGGACGGCACGCTCTACGTGGCGACGGCCCGCGGCACGATTCAAGCCTGGCGGTAAGCGGTGAATCAAGAAGTCCAACTGCTCGCGGACCTCGACTACGAGCTGCCCGAGGACCTCATCGCTCAGGCGCCGCTGCCCGAACGGGACGGGGCACGCCTCCTCGTATTCCGTCGGGGCCAGGAGCACCTCGAGCATCGAGCGGTCCGGGACCTCGCCGGCCTCGTCGACGAGGCCCTCTTCGTGCTCAACGATACGCGCGTCATTCGCGCGCGGCTTAGAGGCTTCAAGCCGAGCGGCGGCAAGGCCGAACTGCTCCTCCTCGAGCGCGCCGGCCTCGCCGAGGCCGGACCCGTCGAGCGTTGGCGGGCCCTCGGTCGGGCCAACAAGCGCCTCGATGCGGGCGCACGCATCGAAATTGCCGGCGGCGCCATCGTCGCTGAGGTCATCGAGCGCCGCGAAGGCGGAGAGCTCCTCGTCGACCTCACGACCGAAGCCGGCGTGCACGCGGCCCTCGAGACTCACGGCGAGATCCCCCTGCCTCCCTACATCCGGAGGTCGCCCGGAGAAGACGACCTTTCTCGTTACCAAACAGTGTTCGCGCGCACCCCCGGAGCCGTCGCCGCGCCGACCGCCGGTCTGCACCTCTCACAAGACATGCTCCGGGGTCTCGAGACGGCGGGGCACCGCGTGGCCCACGTGACGCTGCACGTCGGACCGGGGACATTTCTACCGGTCAAGGTCGACCGGCTCCGAGACCACGTCATGCATTCGGAGCGATACGAGGTTTCGCCGGAGACCGCCGAGGCGATTGCTCTAGCGAAGCGCGAGGGGCGTCCGGTCGTGGCCGTGGGCACCACCGTCGTTCGTACCCTCGAGGCAGTCGCCCAGGAGTACGGTGAGGTGGTGGCGTCCTCCGGGCCCACCGACCTCTTCATCCGGCCCCCGTACGACTTTCGGGTCATCGATGCCCTCTTCACGAACTTTCATCTGCCCCGGTCGACCCTCCTGGCCCTGGTGATGGCCTTTGGCGGGGTGGCGCAGGTTCGGGCGGCCTATGCGGCGGCGATT
>JAFDCW010001058.1 GCA_019312705.1 Deltaproteobacteria bacterium | reverse complement strand
GAAGCCTGTGATCAGATTCGGGGCGAGGCCTTCGTACCGAACACCGAGCCGCCGAACGAACGCATGCGCAAGAACTTGGGTGTCCCCTGAGTGCTGCTCTCGGTCGCCCATGAAACACAGCTGATCGAGGGCCGCCTCGTCGGCCGATATGACCGCTTCATCGCCGACGTGCGCCTCGGGGACGGCCGCGTGGTCCATACCCACTGCGTCAATCCCGGGCGCATGGAAGGCCAGGTCCAGCTGGGCCAGAAGGTGTGGATCAGCCGCGCTCCCGAAGGTCGCAAGCGCAAGCTGAAGTACACCTGGGAGCTCTCCCTCGACGGGGAGAACATCGTGGGCGCCAATACCAACGCCCCGAACCGCATCATCGAGGCGCTGCTCAGGGCGCGGAAGGCCCCGGCCTTGACCCGCTTCGATCGCCTCGGCCGGGAGGTCCGGTACGGAGAGAAGAGCCGCGCCGACTTCTGCCTCTACTCGGGCAAAGAGGGCGGCAAGAACGAAAAGAGGCACTGGGTCGAGGTGAAGAACTGCCACCTCGTCTACCCCGACGGACGCGGCTACTTCCCGGACTCGGTCTCCGACCGAGCCGCCCACCACATCCAAGTGCTGACCGACCAGGTCGCAGCCGGCGACCGGGCCACGGTGCTCTTCGTCGTCCAGCACCCCGAGGCCAAGTCGATCCGCCCCTCAGACCTCCACGACCCGGTCTTCGCCGCGGCCTGCCGCGAGGCAAAAGACCGCGGCGTGCGCTTCCGCGCGGTCCGCGTCGTCCCGACCCTCGAAGCCTATGTCGTCGACCGCAGAATCCCCGTCGACCTGGCCCCGTACAGCACGACCCGCCACGCGCGATGGCGCACCGCCCTCGATGCGACGAGCGGTTGGAAACGCCGCGGCCCGGTCCCCCAAGACACGCAGGACGACTGACTCTCAACCGTGTTTGCTGAGCGAGCGCCGGTATTGCGCGGCGACGCGACCGACCAGGAAGCGCTGCGGGACGAACTTCGTGAGCGAAGTGCCCCAGCGCATCATGGCCCCCGGCACGTACAAGTAGCGACGGCGGCTGAAGGACTCGATCGCTTCCTCGGCGCACTTGTCCGCGGGCATGAGCCAGGCTCGCAGCGAGTTGAAGCGCTCCCCGGCGGTCATCTCGGTGATGATGCCGCCCGGCGCGAAGGTAGTCACCGACACACCGCGGTGGAGCATCTCGTGGTGAAGGCCGCAGCCGTAGTTGACGAGGAAAGCCTTGGTCGCCGAGTAGGCGGTTTGGTAGGCGACCGGCGTCAGGCCCGCGAGGCTGGAGATGATCATGATGCCCCCGTCCTCGCGGCGCTCCTCGAGGTACGGCAGGAGCAGGGTCGTCAGCTGCACCACGGACGAGACGTTGAGGGAGAGCATGTCCTGGAAGTCAGCCCACGAGAGCTCGTGGTGATGGCCGAAGTGCGTCACGCCGGCGTTGAGGATCGCAGCGTAGAGGTCTCGGCCCGCGATGCTCTCTTCGACGACCCGGGTGACGTCCTCTTCCTTCATGAGGTCGGCGGGCACCACGTGGGTCTCGATGCCGTGAGCAGCCGTGAGCTCTTCGGCGAGCTTTCGCAGGCGCTCTTCGCGCCGCGCGACCAGCACCAGGTTGGCCCCGTAGTCTCGGGCGAGGACCTTGGCCATCTCGAGGCCGAGGCCCGAGGAAGCGCCAGTCAAGAGGACCCAGCGACCGCGATAGTTCATCGTACGCATGGCGCTGCTGCTACGCCCCCCGGGGCGAATTGGCAAGGCGACGGTGCTCTAGCTCGAGGTGACCTTGGCTACGGCTTCTTCGATCGCCTCACTCGCGGTGACGTCGGAAAAGTCGAAGTTATTGTCGTCGGCAGACAAATCGTCCGCCGGAGTAGAAACCGCCCCCGCACCCTCGGTGGTCGTCTTCAGGGCGGTCTTTATCGGCGAGTCGCCGGCGCCGGCCGCAGCCTCGGCTTCTTCGGAGGCCGGCGGCACCCCGGAGGCCCCGGTCGCGTCCGACTCGAGGGGCACCGGCACCTCGGAC